>CAJONA010000076.1 GCA_905235755.1 uncultured Clostridia bacterium | reverse complement strand
TGAACTCGACGGATCTTTGCCGTTTTCGCCGGTAAATTTTGCGGAGCAAAATTTAGAAACCAAAGGAGCGGTGCGACGACGTTTCAGGCGAGGGCAAAAAATGTTCGCTTGCGGTTTTATCTGCAATGAGTAAGCCCCGCGGCTTTGGAGCGGCGCACTTCTTTTGGTATCTTTTCTTGTGCGAGCAAGAAAAGTCCACTGTCTTCGCGCACGGCGCGAGAGAAACGACGCGCCGCGAGAGAAAAACCGCGTACTATTCTACATATAAAAAATCCGTGCCTCGCGGCACGGATCATTTTTTTATTTCTTTTTAACTTCCGCCCAAGCGTCGCTTGCCATTATCGTTTGCGCGATCACCTGCTTGCCGATAGCCTTCGGGTGCACTCTGTCGCCCGACACGATATACGACGAGAGCACCGATATGTATTCGTCGAAAACGCTCTGCACGTCTATGTAGTAAAGCGAATACTTTTTCGCCAGCTCACGCAAAACGCCATTTAACTTGTCGCACTTTGCACGCATGGGATCCTCGCGGCTAAGTTCAAGGAAATACGGCGAAACAAGTACGGGTTTTGTGCCTTTTTCGAGAGCTTTTTCTATCATATACGTCATATTCTCGCGGTATTCGTCGACGCTCGGAGCGTCAGAAGCATATACGGGATCGTCAAATTCACGCCAGCAGTCGTTTATGCCAATCATCACGAAAAGATAGTCCGCGTCGTAGCAAATGACCTCGCTGTCAAAGCGTGCGCGAAGCTGTCGACTGGTGTCGCCGCTTGTCGCGGTGTTCATTATTTTGACATCCGCCTTCGGATCCTTCGCCCACATCTGTACGAATATATTCGCGACATAGCTGTCGCCGAGATATCCTGCTCTGTCGCCGAGAGGACGCGCGCGGCCGCAGTCTGTTATGCTGTCGCCTGTAAACATTACTTTTTTCATATTTCACCTCATAAAAGTTGCGGCGCCGCCCAAGCGGCGCCGTGATATGATTTTTTATTCTTCCTCTGCGTTTGCCTTAGCTTCCGCGATGATCTTCTCCGCTACGTTTGCGGGAACATCCTCGTAACGCTCGAATTTCATTGTGTAGTATCCGCGTCCCTGAGTGATAGCGCGGAGCTGGATAGAGAAGTCGGACATTTCAGCCATCGGAGCTTCCGCTTCGAGTACCTGCTCGCCCTTTCTCTCTGTCGGAGTCATACCCATGACTCTGCCGCGGCGTTTTGTGAACGCGCTCATAATATCGCCGATCATATCGGACGGAGCGTATACCTTAACGCTTGCAACGGGCTCGAGGAGCACGGGGTTGGCTTTTGCAAGACCTTCTTTATACGCAAGGCTTGCCGCTATCTTGAACGCCATCTCGGACGAGTCGACGTCGTGGTACGAGCCGTCGTAAAGGTTGGCTCTGAGGTAAACGACCGGATATCCGGCGAGGACGCCCTTCTGCATTGCCTCGAGAAGTCCTTTTTCTACCGCGGGGTGGAAGTTCTTCGGAACGGTACCGCCGACGACGGATACTTCAAACGTAAGTCCCTCTTCCTCGCCGGGGCTGAACTTGATCTTGACGTCGCCGTACTGACCGTGTCCGCCTGACTGTTTCTTGTGCTTGCCCTGAACGTCGGAGCGGCCTCTTATCGTCTCGCGGTAAGCTACGCGCGGCTGTGCGAGCTCTACTGTGACGCCGAAGCGCGATTTCAGACGCGAGATGACAACGTCGAGGTGAATGTCGCCCTGACCGGAAATGAGCATCTGCTTTGTCTCGGGATTGTTTTCATATTTAAGCGTCGGATCTTCTTCGATAAGCTTCGCGATGCCCTGCGAGATCTTGTCTTCCTCGCCTTTGCCGGTAGAAATGATGGCTCTCTGATAGAAAGACTCGGGATATACGATCTTCTTGTACGATTTGTCGAGTCCGCCCGCCGTGAGCGTATCGTTCGTGTTTGTATTTGCAAGCTTCGTCGTCACACCGATGTCGCCCGTCGAAAGCTCGTCGACCTCTGTCTGCTTTTTGCCGCAGATAGTGTAGATATGCGCGAATTTCTCCGTCTGACCTGTCGTGAGGTTCTTCATATCCATACCCGATTTAAGCTCGCCCGACATAACTTTGAAGAACGAGATCTTGCCGAACTGATCGGCCACCGTCTTGAATACGAATATCGAGGGGCTTCCGCTCTCGCTGATAGCCACTTCTGATGTATTGCCGTCCTCGTCAACGACCGTCTCCGCTTTTTTATGAAGCGGGCTCGGCATCGTGTCGACGATTATGTCCATAAGGAGCGATATGCCGCAGAGATTCGTCGCCGAGCCGCAAAGCACGGGAGCGACAGCGCCCGAAAGGACGCCGCTGTGAACAGCCGCCACGATCTCCTCGCGGGAGATCTCTTCGCCGCCGAAATATTTGTCGAGAAGCTCTTCGCTCGTCTCGGCTACAGTTTCGAGGAGTATATTGCGGTACGACTCTATCCTGTCGGCGTTGTCTGCGGGTATATCTATCGTCTTTGTCTCGCAGCCCTTGCCGAATCCGACCGCTTTCATATCGAGAAGGTCGACAAGCCCTACGACCTTGCCGCCTTCTGTGAGCGGGATCACTATCGGGCATACGGTGTGACCGAACATCTCGCGGAGCTCGTCAAACACGTGATCGAAGCGAGCCTCGGGATCGTCGCACTTATTTACGAAGAACGCGCGCGGAACGTCGCCTTCCGTGACGTTTCTCCAAGCGATCTCCGTGCCGACCTCGACGCCGGCCTTAGCGTTTACGATGATCATAGCCGATCCCGCAACGCGGAGCGCCTGCGATACTTCTCCGGAAAAATCAAGATATCCCGGAGTATCTATTATATTTATCTTTGTGCCCTTGTAGTTTACGGGGGCGACGGCTGCGGAAAGAGAAAATCCTCTTTTCAGCTCTTCCGAGTCGTAATCGCAGACTGTGTTCTTGTCTGTCGGATTGCCGAGACGGTCTGTTCCTTTCGTGAGATAGAGCATGGCCTCCGCGACTGACGTTTTACCGTCGGCACTGTGACCGAGAAGACATACGTTTCTGATGTCTTTAGAAAGAACTTTTCCCATTTGTTTTGTGCTCCTTTTAAATTTTTGTCATTTATATTTTTACATTGTAAAAACACGCTTATATATATTATATAATTTTTAATTAACGTAATCAAGTGCCGATTGACATTTTTCAAATATACAAAATGTAGAAAAAGCAGGTAAAATTTTGTATTTTTTTCACAATTTGATTCAAAAGAGCCTCCAAATATTCAAAAATCGCCGTCCTTTCGATAATTTCGGTTGACTTTTGTAAGCAATGAGGGTATAATATTGTCGTAAATTCAAAACACGGAGGAATATTATTATGGAAGTAACGAAAGAAAGCGTCATAGGCGACGTTCTCGATTATGATATCGATACGGCACAGTTCTTTTTCGAGATAGGAATGCATTGTCTCGGATGTCCGTCGTCGAGAGGCGAAAGCATCGAAATGGCGTGCATGGTTCACGGCACGGATCCCGACGAGCTCGTCGACAAGATCAACGCCTTTCTCGCATCGAAAAAGTAAAACACCGCTCCCTTGTCCTGACGAATGAGGGAGCGATGTATTATAAAAACAAATGGAGGTTTACTATGAAATACGATCTCCCGAACGATTTGAAAAACTATGAAAAAACCCACAAAAGAGCGGGAATACTCATATCCGTTATAACGCTTGCCGTCTCACTCGGCATCCTTGCTGCGCTGATAGTTCTTACGCTTGACAAGGGCGCGGCTCACACGGCGCTGCTCTCGACCTTTTACATAATCGTCGTAGGCGCGATCCTGATATGGTCGAAGATACCGAAAAGATTCACCGACAAGACCTTTTGCGGAAAAATAAAAGACGTCTCCGTTTATTCGCGCCGCATCAGCAGTGATCCGGCAAAACCGGCGCCGCAAAATCCGCAGTATTGGCATATGCTTCACACCGTTACTCTCGAGGTAAGAGAGTCTAACGGGCATATCGTAAATCACGTGGCGATGTCGGTACGACAGAGCAGCGTAGACGCTGTAGCACACAAGTACAAAGAGGGCGATGAGGTCTTTCATCTTTACGGCACCGATGTGACGGTAATGCTGCCCGGCGGCGCTGACAGCTTAGTACTCTGCCCCGTATGCGGCGAATCGAACAAAACAGAGGATGACGTATGCCGCAAATGCGGCCATACGCTCATAAAAAGTATAGATATGATATGCAAAAAATAAATCTCGGTGCGCGCCTGTCGGCTGTGGCGGCGCTCATCACGGGCGACTTTGTCGCCGACGTTGGAACGGATCACGGCTTTTTGCCGATATATCTTGCCGAGTCGGGCAAGATACGCCGCGCCGTCGCCTCGGACATTCGTCCCGAGCCGCTATCAAAGGCGCGCGAAAACATAGCCAAACACGCCCTTTCCGACAAAATCGAAACCGTGCTGACGGACGGACTTGTCGGACTTGAAAAATATCCTCTGACCGACATCGTCATCGCCGGTATGGGCGGACTGACGATTATCGACATACTCGAAAATGCGGATTTTGTAAAGACGCGCCCGGTGCATCTGATAATCCAACCGATGCAGCACGTTCCCGAAACGCGAAAATATCTGTGCGAAAACGGATACGTTATCGACCGCGAAGTTTTGGCGAGCGATGACGGGAAGATATATCAGATAATATCGGCGAAATACGGCGGCAAGAGCCGCGAGCTTTCGCCGACAGAGGCGACGCTCGGCGCATATAACATAGCTCATAAAGGCGAATATCCGGAGCTGTTCATATCGCTTTGCGAAAAATATATCTCGGTTCTCAAAGCGAAAACGGACGGATACGCCATAGCGGGAATAGACGCCGCGCAAGAAACAGACCTTATGCATAAAATCGAAAAAGAAAAAATGGCAGCGGAGGAAAAATGGCAACCGTAAAACAGATATACGGCGAGCTCGACGCGCTCGTGCCGAAATCGCTGAGCGCCTCGTGGGACAACGACGGTCTGCTCGTCTGTCCCGACTCAAACAAGCAGGTAAGACGCGTTCTGCTCGCGCTCGACGCGACAAAAAGAGTGTGCGGCGAAGCGAAGGATTTTGACCTTGTCATAACGCACCACCCTATAATTTTTAAAAAGACCGGCGAGATCAGCGACCAGAAGCCGCTGACCGAAAAGATAATCGGACTCATATACTCCGGCACTGCCGTGATGTGTTTTCACACGCGTTTTGACGCGTGCGGCGGCGGCATAAACGACATTCTTGCGGAAAAGCTCGGCATATCGAACGCCGAAAAATTCGGTCCCGAGGGCGACGTTCCGCTCGGACGAGTCGGAATTATCGCTCAGACGGACGCAAAAAGCCTTTGCGAAAAGGTGAAAAGCGCGCTCGGCGCGCCGTTTGTGCTGTGCGCCGACGCAGGCAAGACGATATCGCGTCTCGCCGTTTGCGGCGGAGACGGCGGCGACTTTATCGACGCGGCGCTGTGCGCGGGAGCCGACGCCATCGTAACGGGGCGCGGCGGATACAACAGAAACATCG
>CAJONA010000075.1 GCA_905235755.1 uncultured Clostridia bacterium | reverse complement strand
TCTGCATCCCCGACATCAGAACTCTCGATGGCGTTTCAGTCACTCTGTGATATGATGAACTTGCGTAATATATCTTGCTCTTTTCCGTCGGCGGATCGACACTCGGCTCCTTCCCGCACGATGCGAGAAGCAATACGACGGTGATAATGGCAATTATGAGTGCGATAAGTTTTTTCATAGCGTGTTCTCCTTTGCAGAAAAATTTTTGTCGCGGAAATGGCAAAATCAATTGAATTTTGAGAAAAATTCAACAAGCGCTTCGTCATCCGCTTTATCGCCTATAGGTTTGGGATTTACGAATTTGCCGCTTTCATCGATTTCAAAATGCAAGAAAACGTTTCCGATACCGAGCGCCTTGCCTTCTTCATCTACTCCGTAATACACTTTGTTGCAATGCGCTATTACTCCGCCGTCGATAAAATTCAGAGTTGATATAGACGCCTCTTTCAGATCGAGAACGATTTCGATACTTCCGTCAAACGACATTCGGTAAACCTTATTGTATATTGTCGTTGCGTCGACCCACTCATCGAGCGACGCGTCGTACACAGTTCCCGGAACGCTCCTGACTTCATATCCGACATAATATATTCCGTCCTCTCTTACCGCCATAAGTTGATTCCAAATATCGAAATCTTCACCTTGATATATCGGCGTTTTAGTATCCGTCAGCGGATCGTATGAATATATCCCGTCGTTTTCTTTGTCGTAGAAAAGCTTGCCGTCGTAAAGTCCCATACTGACGCCTATGCCTGACGGATTTATGATATTTTTCACATGTTTTATGTCTTTGAAATCCATATCGGCAATACAGAAACGGAGCAGATTTTCCGAATCGACCATTTTATATATAATATATTCGTCGGCTATCTCATATCCGATTACCCACTCGTCTTCCGCCGACGTCATCGCTTCAAGCTTGCCGCTGTCGGCGTTATATCTGTATATCTGTTCATGACCGTTAAGATCGTTCTGATACAAGAAATACACGTAATTTTTATACGGGCGCATCCAGCGTATATAGTTTATGCTGTAGTGAGCTATTGATATATCGCCTTCTTCTCCGAGCTCGTATTCGAGTTTCAGGTCGCTCGCATCGAAGGACGTAGAATAAATTTTTTGCCCTCGTGCGAAATAAAAGCGGGAATTTGACTCGAGATACACGATGCTTGCCGACATATCGTTCGCTAAACCAAAAAGCGCCGAAACGCAACGAGTCCCGACTCCTTTGTGCTCGCACAGCGGATCAAAGCAAAAGCGATAACTTTCGCCGTCCACTTTTGAATAATAATACAGCCCGCCTGTTTGCACCAAAAGAACGCGCGACGGTGTTTCGATCGCCGAGTGATACGTTTCGCTTGAATAAATTTTAGCTGTATATTCATTTGCAGGTGTTTTTCCGCGCGGTATAAAGACGATCAGCAAAACGCCTATGATCAGCGCCACCGATATGAGTATGATCGGCAATGTTTTTTTCATATCAGGCTCCTTTTATGTTATTCTTCAAGATACGGAAAATCAAGATAAGGGTATATATCTATAATGCTGTTTATGCCGCCGGAGTATATCGACGCGCCGTACTTTGGCGCGGATATGCCGTTTTCGTTCATATACGATATAACGTCGTCGTCGCGCCCTTGTTCATAAACGTCTCGATCATTGGTTTTATTGAAATCTTCAAGATACGACAGATCGACGCCGTATTCTGCGTCCATGTAATATATGTATACCCGCTCTTGGATGGATTGCGACGTGCCGTGCAAAGACATTTCATTCGTAACGAAAAACATTTGCGTAGCCGGCAGATATCCGGTCAGACGATAGCTGTTGTCCGTTTCAAGACGGAAGAATTTGTCGCCTATCTCTATTCGCCTGTGTCCGTAATACGGGTGCGACGGCGTGCCGTACGCCTGCATGACATAAACCGTATCGTCCAAAAATCTGCCGTTTGGCTGATCTTGCGTCGCATAAACGTAATAGTATGAATAAAGCATACCGTCGTTGCCGATTTCCTCTCCCTTGTAGCCGATAACGGTCACTACAACCGGGCGATTGTCGTCCGCTTTTGGAATATACGTTCCCACGTTTAAAAAATCTTTCGGCAGATACGGATGCTCATCGTCAAGTCGCATATCTTCGGGATATTCGGCGAAACTCTCGAAAGGAAAAGCGTCGAGTATGCTCGTGTATTCTCCTATGGTAGTAAAACTCTTAGTATCGACGAATTTTGCCGATACAAGCTCGTCAATAAATTTTCCAAGTTCGCATTTATAATCGAGCGTCGGATTTTTAATACTGTTTGTTTCCATATATGCGACTATATCGCTGTCTATATCCGGCTTATACAAGAGATTTTCATATTCATCGCTTATTTTTTCGGCGCATTTCATCGTTGAAATATCGCTGTAAAAATCGCAGTACAGCCAATTCGTTTCGTCTTTTTCTTCTATCTTTCCGATGATCGTATATCCCGTCATCGTATAGTAAGCCAAATATCTGTCTCCTATATCATATCTGAAATATCCGTAATACGGATTTTCCGGCGATCCGATCAAGCGTAAATTTATGCTTGTCTTATCATCGGAGCCGTAAGCGCTCACATCGGCACAATAAATTCCCATTAAACGTCCAACTCCGCCCGAAACGGAGTTTGGCAATGTTTCTTTATATCCCGTGATTGTTATGACGCGAAAATCACGAAGAGAATATGCGCCGTAATGCGTCAAAATGTCTGTTCTTTTATATGTACTGACATACGGATACTCGGCGCTGTAATATTCCAATTTTCCGTATTCGGTAAATCCCGAAAATTCAATTTTTCTCAAACTACTTTGATCGCCTATTGCGATAATTTCGGAAGCGGTTGTCGCTTCCGTCGCGTCGGTCGCAGTCGTCGACTCGGCGGTTGCAGTCGTCGCGGTCGTGGCAGTTGTATCTACTACTTCTTCCCCGCACGAGACGAGGAAAAGTGTGAATAATGCTATCAATAATGCGATCAGTTTTTTCATAGCGTGTTCTCCTTTGCAGAAAAATTTTTGTTGCGGAAATGGCAAGATCAATCGAATTTTGAGAGAAATTCAACAAGCGCTTCATCGTCCGCCTTGTGTCCTATCGGCTTTGGATTTACGAATTTGCCGTCCTCGGCGATATCGCAATGAATAAAAAACATCGAATCCGCTCCCAATGAGTTGCCGTTTGCATCGGTCATATTCAATGAATAAAGAAACATTATCACTCCGTCGCTGACGAAATTCATCCCGTTAATCATAGATCCCGGCAAATCGAAAATCATTTCCGTTTCGCCTGTCATAGATGTTCTGCACACTTTGCTATATTCAAATCCGGGTTTTCCCGGCACCGAGAACGGTAAATAATATGCACATCCGTCTTGAACTGCCAATATCAACGGTTGCGCGTCGGAATCGATCGTCGTCTGAATGATTTTCTTTTCTTCGGTGATCGGATTAAAAGCAATCATCTCGCCGTTTTTAATGATGTAAAAATACTCGCCGTCATAAACTTTCGGCTCAATATCAGTATCAACATAATGAATATTTTCAAAATCGTAATCCGTCGTGTAATAGTTTTCCGTGTAACCGGTTGAATCATCGCCATTCAATGATTTTACATAAATATAACCGTTTGCAATCATAAACCACTCTACCCACTCATCAGTCGCCGATGTCATTTCTTTGAGTGAGCGTTTGTTCATATCGTATCTGTATATCTGTGTTTTGCCGGTTATCTCATTGTTGTACATGAAAAACAGATAGTTTTCATACGCTTTGAGCTCCGTTATGTCCGTGCTTGCATAAAAACCGGAATATTCGATCTTTCCTCTTTCTCCGAGCGAACATTCAAGCCGCACGTCGGAAGCGTCAAAGGACATCGAATATATCTGTTGTCCGCGCGCAGCGTAAACACGGTTGTCAAATTTATTGTAATACACCTGCGATTGACTGGCGTATTGGTGATTAAACAGTATCGACGGGCATCTCTCCTGATACGTATGCTGACAGAGCGGATTGAAACAAAACGGATAGCTCTCACCGTCCGCTTTTGAATAGTAGTATAGTTTTCCTGTCTGCCCTGCGAGCAATACACGTGATTTCATTTCTATGGCGGGGTGTCTGAAAGATGCTGCATAAATCCCCACAGTTATTTCAGAATTCGCCGTAGTGGTTTCGTCCGTTGTAACGACAGGTTCAGTGCCGCAAGAAACAAGCAAAAGTGTGGATATAACAATGAGTAATGCGATCAGTTTTTTCATATTTATTTCTCCTTATAAAGACTATGTATTTCATTTGCCCGAGCTCAGCTCGGCAATGAAAGCATTCAACTCGCACTTGTAATCATACGTCGGAATATCTATGCCGTTTGCCTCCATATACGCGATGACGTCGTCGTCTTTGCCCGGTTTGTACATCAGGTTTTCGTATTCATCGGTGATCTTGACGGCGCACTCCATCTTTTCAAGCGTCCAATAATTGTCTGCATATACCCACTCTACTCCGTCGATTTCCTCGATCTTCAGGTGCAATTTAAAATAATATGTAGATTCATGTTTATAGCTTCTCTCGATGTCTTCGCTTGGTGCTAATACCAACATATATTTGTCGCCTATATCGAATCTGTGATATCCATAGCATAGTGTTTGCGGAACTCCCGGCAAGTTAGTTAACGTATATACAGTATCATCGGTAAATTCCTCGCCGTATTTATATCCGTATGCATAATAGTCCGTCTCAGGACTGCTCTTTATTCCCACTCTGAGTTGGTTTCCTTGGCATCCGGCTATTGCGAAAATGTAAAACTGTTTAGACATACCTTTCGTATAAGGAAGTTTGTTGTAGTATTCACCAGTTATCGTTACGATACCTTTCGTTACTAAATCTACGAGGTCATATTGAATAATATAATTATCTGCATACCACCGATCCCCTTGAATATAACTCGACGGATATCTGAAAAAATTTTTAAATTCTATATCTCTTGTGCTTGTGTAGTTGCCGATGATCGGAAGTGATGTAATTTCGCTGACGGGAATCGTTTTCTCTTTCGGTTCCGACGAAGATGAAGACGTTGTCGCTTCCGTCGCGTCGGTCGCAGTCGTCGACTCGGCGGTTGCAGTCGTCGCAGTCGTGGCAGTTGTATCTACCACTTCTTCCCCGCACGAAACGAGGAAAAGCGTGAATAATGCTATCAATAATGCGATCAATTTTTTCATGGGCGTTCTCCTTTTCGGTATTGTTCTCCGTGAGTTGAAATACGGTTTTCCTCAAAAAGCATATATCTACCCAAAAACATTATATCAAATTAAACATAATATTGTCAATAATATTTAAAAAAAATCAATATTTTTGTTTTTTTTGTTATAATTTAACGAATTAAGACGAAAAATGTTAAAAAATCCCACAAAAAGCAAAATCGAAGAAAATCTCAAACCTCATTAAAAAGTTGTTGTCAAAAGAAAACACTCACTATTTTTCGGCGTTCACTTATAAAGCCGCCGAAATACTGCTTTTTTCTTCAAAATATGAAAAATTATTTAAAGAAACTTTATTATAATCCGATAGTGGTTTTTATACCGCTTTATAGTTAAAAGGAAGAATATTCGAAAATTTATACAAAAAAGCCCGGCGTTGATCAACGCCGGACCTAAAAGGTTCTTGATTTTAACAAATCGGTAGATTTATTTGCTTCTTTTATTCATAATCTGTTGCACTTCTCTTGACAATTCGTCTCAATCGTTTTTCCGGACAGGCGTGACGCTGTCGGCGGGATACTGGCGGTATGTGAAGCCCTGCTGATCGTCCGACGGGAACTTCACCTTGACGATCCCCGCAAGCGGAACGAGTTCAAATACCGTTCCCACGCCGTCGGGCGTCTTGACGGTGCTGTCGATCTTCGGCAGATTTTTCAGCGCGTCCTCGTATGCGTCGTGTTCATATCTGAGACAGCACATCAGCCTGCCGCACGCGCCCGATATTTTTTGAGAATTGAGCGACAAGTTCTGCTCTTTTGCCATTTTTATCGAGACCTGCGCAAAATCGTCGAGGAATTTTTTACAGCAATACGGTCTGCCGCACATTCCTATGCCGCCGATCATCTTCGTTTCATCTCTTATTCCTATCTGGCGCAGTTCGATGCGCGTTCTGAACACAGACGCAAGATCCTTTACGAGCTCTCTGAAATCGACTCTGCCGTCCGACGTGAAGTAAAACAGAAGTTTTGAATTATCGAATGTATATTCGACGTCGACGAGCTTCATTTCGAGCTTGTGCTCGGCGATCTTTTGTTCAAATATCTTCGCGGCGTCCGCCTCTTTTGCACGATTTTCCTCATAATGCGCCGTGTCTTCGCTTGTCGCCTTGCGCAAAACCGGACGAAGCGGCAAAACGAGTGCGCTCGTCGGCATCATTCTGTTCGACAGCGTGATAAATCCGTATTCGACGCCTCTCGACGTCTCCACTATGGCGCAGTCTCCCGCTTCGAGCCGTATGCAGCTTGCGTCGAAATAATACATTTTTCCCGTGCTTTTGAATTTCACACCGACTATCTCATACTCGGTCTTCTCTTTTGTATTTTCTTCGACATTTTTTTCTTTTATTTCTTCCATAAGTTTCCCCTTAGCCCGCGGCTGCCCACAGTTTTTCGGACAAGACCGCCGCTGATATTGTCAAATTGGTGTTGAACGAAAGCCCGTATTTGATCTTCGATACGGCTTCTATCGACATTTCGAGCATTTCGACCGATATTTTTTCCGAGATCTCGGCAGCGCGGCTCTTCTCATAAAAAATGTTTTCCGCATTTTCGTCAAATTTTGCTTCGATGAGATCCCTGTACGCCGACAGCATATCGTCGAGAAGCAGCGAAAATTTATCCCTGCTCGACGCGTCCGACATAATGCGGTACGCAAAATCAAAATACGACACGCCGAGCGGCTTGTCCGCTTGAAGTTCGATTATTTTGTCCGCGGCCTTGTACACCTCGAACGCGTCGTCGTCATTTATCAAAGACGCCGCTTTTCCTATCGAGCCCATGCACATTCTCGACGCGAACGCAAAGCGCTCGGACGATGTGTCGACCTCGCTGTTTTTATCGAAATATTCGTAAATTTCAGGCGGCGACAGCCGTTCGGTGAACACCGTCTGCACGCGCGAGCGCACCGTAGGAAGCAGAGATGCCATCTCCTCGCACAAAAGGAAGATATACACGCCCTGCGGCGGTTCCTCTATCACTTTCAGCAATGCGTTCTGCGCTTGCGCGGTCAGTCTGTCCGCTTTATCGAAAACGTACATTTTGAAATCGAGCTCATCGGGAGCGAGCGCGACGGTTTTGATGAAATCGCGCACTGCGTCGACGCCCGTCGTTTTTTTGTCCTCCGCCGCTTTTATGACCATAACGTCAGGACAATATCCGCTGGCCACGCGACTGCACGTCTCGGCGTCGGCGCTCTTTGCCGCCATCGTCGCCGCAACGGCGAGAGAAAGCGTCTTTTTGCCGCTGCCTTCCGCGCCGCAAATAAGATACGCGTGCGATAATTTATCGTCGCTTATAAGCGATGAAAACATCGCTTTGACCTCGGAATTGCCGAATATTTCAGAGAAAAAATCCATTAAAATCTCACGGCCTTTTCGACGTCGATAACAAAAACGGTCGCTCCTCCGACGAGTATCTTGGTGCTCTCCGTGCCGTACGCGTTTGTTCCCGGCATAATAGCGGGGACGTTCTGCGTGCGCTTTTTGCTGTGCGTCTTTATGATTTCGAGCGCGTTGTCGACCTCTTCGTTTTCCACTCCGAGCAAAAACGTGGAGTTGCCGTTCATCAAAAAACCACCCGTAGAAGATATTTTCGTAACGTGAAATCCGGACGATGTGAGCCCCGTGTTTACGAAATGAGCGTCGTCGTTGTTTACTATCGCAATAATAAGTTTCATACATACCTCCGCACGTTTTTTTATTTTATTTAATTATAACAAAAAGCACGTGATATGTCAAATATTTTTTTAAAATATGTATGCCCGTCCGCAATATATTTTTGCGGACCTGACTTTTTAACGCTTCGGCTTGCTGCGAAATAGCACCGCGAAAAGATATCCGAACGATATGGCAGCCGCGATACCGCCCGCCGTCGCCGTGATGCCGCCCGTCAACGCGCCGATAAGACCGTTTTCATCGACGGCCTTTTCCACTCCCGTCGCCAGAGAATAGCCGAATCCCGTGAGCGGAAGCGTAGCGCCGCCGCCCGCAAAATCGACGATGTCGCCGTAAACGCCGATGGCCGTAAGCACGACTCCGAGCGTGACATATGCGACGAGTATGCGCGCGGGAGTGAGTTTTGTTTTATCTATGAGTACCTGCGCGACGATGCAAAAAAGACCGCCCACGCAGAACGCCTTGATAAGATTTACCGCAATATCCATCACGTTTCCTCCCGTCTGTTCGATATATGCACAAGATGCGCTATTCCCGGTATGGAGTTCCCCTGCTTGATACTGTCGGGACTCATCAGGGCGCCCGTCGCCGCAAACAGAACATCGTTCAGTTTGCCGAGTTTTAAATTGTTTAATATATACGACGAAAACACCGACGCCGCACAACCGCACCCCGAACCGCCCGCGTGAACGTCCTGCGCCTCGGCATTGAATATCAAAAGTCCGCAATCGTTGTAATTGTTGTACATATCGTAGCCGTTCGCGCGCATAAATTCGCACATTATCCGATGTCCCTCGCGGCCGAGATCACCCGTGAGGATCAAATCAAAATCGGACGGAGACTTCCCCGTTTCGTCAAAATAGCGCGAGAAAGTGTCGATGGCGGCGGGCGCCATAGCCGCGCCCATATTGTTGGCGTCGGTTATCCCCTTGTCAACGGGTATTCCGGGCATGACGTCGAGGACGAACGGACCGTCGCCGTCGCTTGACAGC
>CAJONA010000074.1 GCA_905235755.1 uncultured Clostridia bacterium | reverse complement strand
ATGTCGACCTGTTGCGGTTTACCGCAACAGCAGCGACACGAAATCGCCGACGCAGAGAAAGCGGCAAGAGCTTTCTTTTGTGCTCCTTTTCTTTCGCTCCCGAAAGAAAAGAGCAAGAACCCTTCGCGGCTTTGCGCGAGAAATACGCACGGCGCGAACAAAGAACGCGGCGCGAAACGATGCGACGCGCGAAAAAAGCAACCCCTCGGTTGCTTTTTCTACTTTTCTATATACGAATACGCCCTGCGGACAGGCGCACAGACGAACGTCTCCGCGTCGTCTTCGAGCGACTCCGCCGCTTTTTTTGCCGACTGCGCGTTATCGAACAACGCGAAAACGGCGGATCCCGATCCGCTCATAAGCACGGCGGGCGAGCCCTGCGCGGCGAGTTTTCTCTTGATATCGAATATTTTTGAGTTTTGCGGCTGTATATACTCGAACTTGTTGAATATATTTTCGCCGATCTTTTCGATCGAGCAGTCGATGAGCGCGTTTTTCATTCCGTCTATCGACGCGCTCACTTTGACGCCGTCTATCAGCCCATACGCTTCCGGCGTCGAGATCTTCGTGTCTTTCGGCACGGCTATCGCAATGACGCAATCGGGCATTGGCGTGCAGCTTTCGATGACGTCTCCCTTGCCGCCGACAAAACATGTGCCTTTTTTAATAAGGAACGGCACGTCGCTGCCGACTTTTGCGCCCATCTCGCACATCTCGGCTATCGAAAATTCGGTGCCGTACAATTCATTGAGCGCGATCATCGCCGCCGCCGCGTCCGACGATCCGCCGCCGAGCCCGGACATTTTCGGTATACGCTTTGATATGTAAAATCCGACGTTGAATTTTTCGATCCGGCTGTGCTCAAAAAATGTCTCGGCAGCTCGGTAAACGATGTTGTTTTCGCCGCAAAGCGTCGTGTCGTCGCAACTTACCGAAATGATCTTTTCATCGCCGTCTGGCTCGTTTTTTGTAATATTCAGCCTGTCGAATATCCCGACCGTCTGCAATATCGACTCTATTTCGTGATATCCGTCGTCCCGCTTTGATAAAACGTTCAAAAAAATGTTTATCTTTGCCGGAGCAAGTATTGTAATACTTTCACTCATAAGCCCTCTATTTTAATTTATTTACTATTTTGATTATCGGATTTCTGTACGTTTTTATCGCCACGAATGGGCAAAGCTCCTGACAGCAATAACATTTTATACAGTTCTTGCGGTTTATCTTTGCGCGCCCTTTGACGATCCGTATCGTCGATTGCGGACACGACGCGACGCACTCTCCGCACGCGCGGCATTTTTTTGTTATTACAGGGTGCGGCATGAACATCTTGCCTATCGCGCCGCGTGAAAACAGCTTCAGCGACGGCGGTATCCGAGACTCCGGCAAAACGAAATCGGTGAGCTTTACGCCGTCGATTCCGTCTCCCGATATATGTATATGATCGAACTCTCCGATATATCCGCGCTTTTTTGCCTCCGACAAGAGAAGCACGTCGTCATCGCCGAGTCCGAGTATCCTCGCGGCGACGGCGTCGGACGCGAATATGCTCTTTGACACGAGCAGAGCGCCTATCTTTTTCGGCGTGCCGCCCGTCGGGCCCTCGCCCTCCATGCCGACGATGCCGTCGGTTATCGCTATGACAGTCTTTTTTTCGCACAGCATCGCGTCGAGATCGCACAGCATCGACGTGAAATCGTTGATGTCGGGGTACGCCGCGTGCATCTCGAATTTTTCAACGCCCGGAATTGTGCCGAAAAGGTTTTTCGACGCGGCGCTCATCGTCGTCAGCGAGTGGCTTTTCAGTTTGCATACGTCGAAAATGACGTCGGCTTTTACGATAGGCGTGATGATATTGAAATTTTTAAGAGTATGGCCGCCCTCAAAGCTCATACGCTCGGAGGAAACGTCGAAATTGAGCGTGGCTCCGTACTTTTTCGCAACCTCCTCGACGCCGCAGACTTTGTAGATAGAGCCGAGACGCGCCGCGCTGTATATGCCGCCCGGGCTTTCGGCGATGATCGGGCAAATGCCGTTTTCGGATAGCAATTCTATGAGCGCGCAAAGCACGGCGGGATGCGTCGTAGCCGCGACATCCGGCGTTTTTCGTATTACAAGATTCGGCTTTATGACGACGTTTTTCGACGCATAATCGGAAAGGTTTATCCCGAGCTCGTCGAAAGCGTCGATCAGCCTCGACTTTATTTTTTCCGCGTCGTATTCGTCGACCTTTGCTGCGTATACATCTCCGTTAAAATCAAGCGTCATGCGTTTCTCCTTAAATCCCGACTTTTCAATGAAAGCATTATATCACACTTCCTTCAAAAATAAAAGAGGTTTTTATTGTTTTTTTGCTCTGACTGTATTATTTTCCGCAACGATTTCGTTTTTCCGTATTATTAACGACATAACGAAAACGAGAGGCACGCATATACAAAACCACAGCGCGCTGTAAAGCGGGCACACTTGCCCGAGCAAATTCATTTTGAGGTCGGAATAGTCCCACACTCCGAGCCCCAGCCAGATGTTCACAACGCACCCGACAACGAATTCGATCGCCGTTATCGACGCCGTACACATCAAGCTGCGTTTTATTATCGAAACGGTAAAAAATCTGCGGTTTATCATACGCACGATAAGCAGGCACAGACCGCCGGTCACGACCATGCTCGGGTGCGTCCTGCCGCGCCACATCACCTCGATGAGCCCGTACCCTATTCCGCCGAAAAGAAATATGAGGATATGCTTTTCTGTCTCCGTCTGTTTTTTGTCAAAGCGGACGGCGGGAAATATCTTTTTCAACCGTTTTCGCCTCTTTTCGCCTTTATGATCGCTTTGAGTTCGGAGAGCGCGTCGGACAGACCGCCGATCTTGTCTATAAGCCCGCATGACACCGCTTCGTATCCATCGAGCACCGTTCCGACGTCGGTGGCGAGCTCGCGCGTGTTCAACATCAGACTGTTCAGCTTTTCGTTTGTGATGTGCGAATGACCGACGATAAATTTGTTTATGCGCTCCTGCATTTTTTCCAGTCCCCGGAACGCCTGCGGCACGCCGAGCACAGTTCCCGTCGTCCGCACGGGGTGCACTGTCATCGTCGCCGACGGCGCGATGAACGAAACGCCGCACGACACGGCTATTGGTATGCCGATGGAATGTCCGCCGCCGAGCACGAGCGACACCGTCGGTTTTGACATGCCGGACAGCATCTCCGCTATCGCAAGCCCCGCTTCGACATCGCCGCCGACGGTGTTCAGCAGAACGAGAAGTCCGTCCGCCTGCTCGCTCTCCTCTATCGCCACAAGAGACGGCAAGATATGCTCGTATTTTGTCGTTTTTTGGTTGTCCCCGAGCAAGCCGTGTCCCTCTATCTGCCCGATTATGCTGATCAGATGAAGCGTCATGCCGTCGCCGCTCGTCACCACGCTCCCCATTTCATTTATGTTTTCTTTCGGTTCTGTATTTTTGCTGTTTTCGCTCATTTTTTCGCCGCCTTTTTTCACTGATTTTAACAATACTGATATTTTTTGCAAAAAAATTGAGATTTAATCATTTACAATCAAGATGTTTTGATGTATAATATATCGGTAGTGATTTTAAAACGCCTCGGCGCGAATATCACGAAAATATCACAAGATCAATGAGTTAAAACAACATATTTTCTCGGTGAAAGGAACATATTT
This sequence comes from uncultured Clostridia bacterium, assembly GCA_905235755.1. Lineage (GTDB taxonomy): Bacteria > Bacillota > Clostridia > Oscillospirales > CAG-272 > RGIG6816. Next base: position 2,107 of record CAJONA010000074.1, on the reverse strand, counting down.
ATTATGGAAAACAAAATTTTGGTCGAAACTTCCGCAAGGCATCTGCATCTGACGGCGGAGCACGTAGCCGTGCTTTTCGGAGAAGGTCATAAACTGACGGTCAAAAAAATGCTCAGCCAGCCCGGACAGTTCGCGTGCGAAGAAAAGGTAACGGTCAAAGGCGAGCGCGGCGAGCTGAAAATGTCAGTGCTCGGTCCGGAAAGAAAAGCGTCTCAGGTAGAGGTCTCGCTCACCGACGCGAGAACGCTCGGCGTGACGGCGCCCGTCAGAGAGAGCGGCGACGTCGCAGGCTCAGGCTCCTGCACGCTCATCGGTCCGTGCGGAACGGTGGAACTCAAAGAGGGCGTCATAACGGCGAAAAGACATATCCACCTCACGCCCGAAACGGCAAAAGAGCTCGGCGTTGAGGATAAACAAATAGTATCGGTCAAGCTCGACACGGCGCGTCCGCTTATATTCGGCGACGTTGTGATACGCGTGTCGGATAAATTCGCCCCCGCAATGCACATCGACACCGACGAATCGAACGCCGCTTGCGCGTTCGGCGAGGTGTACGGTGAAATAATAAAATGAGTATACAAAAATTCACCGTCGCGCGCGACGATATGATTTATCACGCGTGGCCCGACGTCGTTTTGACCGACTCGGGAAAGCTCATATGCGTATTCACCGAGTGCGTCGCCCATTCGAACCGCGATTTTTCGCGCCTGATGATGACCGAAAGCACGGACCGCGGCAGAACATGGTCAGAAAAGCGTCCGCTCACCGAAGCAACGACGGCGAACGACAACTATAACTGCTCGCGTATATCAAAGCTCCCCGACGGAACACTCGTGCTAATATGCGACAGAGTCTACGGCAAGGAGAAAAAGGGTACGAAAAACGAGATATACCTCTGGTTTTCGTCCGACGACGGAAAAACGTGGTCAGAGCCGAAGCTACTTCCGGCAGAGGGCATCGTCCCCGACAAGTACCGTGTGCTTAAAAGCGGCAGGCACATCATTTCGGCGCACGCCTTCGGCGACGGCAATAAGCTCGAACAGTACCTCTGGTATTCCGACGACGGCGGAAAGAGCTGGTCGGACAGAGTGACGGTCGCGGCGGATGAAAAATATAACCTTTGCGAGGGCTGTATCCTCGAAACGCCCGACGGCGCGCTCGTGTGCTTCATGCGTGAAAACAGCGGGCGCGGCTGGGATTGCATGAAAACCGTGTCGTACGACGGCGGAGAGAGCTGGTCGGAAGTGACGAACGTACCGCTTCCCGGATGCCACCGCCCCGTCGCGGGGTATCTTAAAAGCGGGAGCATTATGATGACGTACCGCTTTATGCAGGGCGGCAAAGGGTGGCTCGGAAGCTGGACGCAGAACGTATTCGCCGCGCTTCTCCCCGCAGATCAAGTGACGGCGATGAGACGGTCGGAACAATCGGCGCGGATAATGCCGCTCGATTATGACCGCAGTCCCGCGTCCGACCTCGGCTATACGGGCTGGGTGCAGTTCGACGACGGCGAGATATATGTCGTCAACTACATCGTCGACGACGCTCCGAAAGCGCAGATCCGCGGGTACTCGCTGCGCGAGGAAGATTTTATCATCGAAACAAAAAAATAAACAATAAATCAAATGTCACCGAAAAGGAGATAAACAATGGCAGACATCAAATTTTCAAAAGAAGTCGAATCCATGTGTTGCGTGGCAAAAGGTCCGGATCACGGCCCCGCTCCGCTTCCCGAAGAGGGCAAATGGATACAGGCTAAACAAATCACCGATATTTCGGGCTACACGCACGGCATCGGTTGGTGCGCTCCCCAGCAGGGCGCGTGCAAACTCTCGCTCAACGTGAAAGACGGCGTTATCGAGGAAGCGCTCATCGAGACGATAGGCTGCTCGGGCATGACTCACTCGGCGGCTATGGCGGCCGAGATACTCCCCGGCAAGACGATACTCGAAGCGCTCAACACAGACCTTGTCTGCGACGCTATCAACACCGCTATGAGAGAGCTGTTTTTGCAGATAGTCTACGGACGCACGCAGTCGGCGTTCTCCGAGGGCGGCCTTGTGGTAGGCGCGGGTATGGAAGACCTCGGCAAAGGCGCGCGCTCGAT
>CAJONA010000073.1 GCA_905235755.1 uncultured Clostridia bacterium | reverse complement strand
GGTGAAAGTCCGCTGGCGAAGATAGAATCGTATGTCAAGTGCAAATGTCCGAAATGCGGCCGCGACGCGCGCCGCGAAACGGACACGATGCCGCAGTGGGCGGGATCGTCGTGGTATTATTTAAGGTATATCGATCCGAAAAACGACGACGCGCTCGCCGACAGATCAAAGCTCGACTACTGGCTGCCTGTCGACTGGTATAACGGCGGCATGGAGCACGTTACGCGCCACGTCATATATTCGCGTTTCTGGCATAAATTCCTGTACGATATAGGCGTGCTAGGATGCGAGGAGCCGTATGCAAAGCGCACGGCGCAAGGCCTTGTGCTCGGCGCAGACGGCGAAAAAATGTCGAAATCCAAGGGCAACGGCGTCGATCCGATGGACGTCATCGAAGAGCACGGCGCGGACGTACTCCGCACTTATGTGCTGTTCATGGGCGATTACGGCATGGCTGCGCCGTGGTCCGAGAGCAGCGTTCGCGGATGCAGGCGCTTCCTTGAACGTGTTTGGGGTATGCTCTTTATGACAAAAGGAACCGGCGTGAGCGAAAAGCTCGACGTTTCGTTCAACAAGACCGTCAAAAAGGTATCAAGCGACATCGAACAGATGAAATTCAACACCGCGATAGCGGCGCTGATGACGCTCGTAAATGAGATTTACGATAACGGCTCGCTCACCGTTGACGAGCTCGGCGTATTCGTGCGGCTGCTCTCTCCGTTCGCACCGCACATCTCTGAAGAGATGTGGGAGCGCATCGGCGGAAGCGGACTTTGCTCCGTTGCGCCGTGGCCGACGTATGACGAAAGCAAAACAAAGGACGCTTTTGTCACGATAGCCGTTCAGATATGCGGTAAGACAAAGGACACTATCCAAGTCCCCGCCGGAGCCGATCAGGACACCGCCGTCGCCATCGCAAAGCAGAACGACAGAATATCTTCCCTTATAAACGGCAAAACTATCGTAAAGGAAATTTACGTCAAAGACCGCATCGTCAACATAGTGGTGAAATAATTTAAAAAAATTGACTGTAAAAACTGAAAATTTATCTTGACAAACGACGTTTTACGATGTATAATATAACATGCTGTATTTTGGCGTTATGTGAAATTGCGTGGGGTAAAGCGAATGATTTTGGATATGCTGCCGATACTTTGCGGCGAAAAAAACAAAATTGAATTTGAATTCGCCTTTGTTCCGGGCGAGGAAAGCGTCGTTTGCGACAGTTTTCCCGATATAATTTTCACAGAGCCCATAAGCGTTCGCGGATACGTGAAAAGCATGGCGGAATATATGTTTTTGCATGAAGACATCAGTTTGAAATACAAAACGAACTGCGCTCGCTGTGCCGAAGAAGTCGAAGGTGAACTTTCGTTTTCGTTTGAAAAGGACATCGCCACGGGCGACGTTTCGAAGGACAACGACGATTATATCTTTATTGAAGACAAAAAACTCGATCTTGACGAACCTACGACGGAAGAGCTTATGATGGAGCTCCCGTCAAAGACGCTTTGCCGTGAGGACTGCGCCGGTCTTTGCGTGAAATGCGGCAAAAATTTAAATCTCGGTCCGTGCTCGTGCGAGGCGCACGAAGGCGATCCGAGGTTGGCGATACTTAAAACTTTGCTAAAATAAGTCCTTACGGACAAACCATAGCGCAAACGCTATATTTTAGGAGGAGATCATGGCAGTACCAAAGAGAAAAGTGTCCAAAGCGAGAAGAGACAAAAGACGTTCAAGCGTATGGAAACTCGACCTGCCCGGAATGACAAAATGCCCGAAATGCGGCGAATATACACTTTCGCACAGAGTTTGCAAGGCATGCGGAACATATAACGGCAAGGAAATCATCGAAAAGGATGCGTAAACGCAATTGGGTAGGTATCTCGGTACCTACCATAATTGTTTTATGGGGGTATTATGGTTAAAATAACAGGCGTCGTTCCCGGCTCGCATGCCGAAAAGTGCGGCATAACGCCCGGCGATACGCTCGTATCCATCAACGGAAACGCCGTGCGCGACGTCCTCGATTATCGCTTTTATATATGCGAGGAGAAGATCGCGCTCACCGTGTCAAACGGCGGCAAAGAGCGCATATGCAAGATCGACAAAGACGAGTACGATGACATCGGGCTTGAATTTGAGACGTTTTTGATGGATAAAAAGCATTCGTGCAAGAACAAATGCGTTTTTTGCTTCATCGACCAGCTGCCGAAGGGTATGAGGGATACGCTCTATTTCAAGGACGACGACAGCAGGCTTTCGTTTTTGCAGGGAAATTACGTCACGCTGACAAATCTGACCGACGCCGACGTCGACAGGATAATAAAAATGCATATGTCGCCGATAAATATTTCCGTGCATACGACCGATCCCGAGCTGCGCGTGAGAATGCTGAACAACAAGCGCGCGGGCGAAGTGCTGGGATATATGAAGCGTTTTGCCGACGCGAACATCGAGATGAACTGCCAGATAGTGCTGTGCAAGGGATTCAACGACGGGGACGAGCTTACAAAAACGATGCACGACCTCGCGTGCTACTATCCGCACGTCGCGAGCGTTTCGGTCGTTCCGTTCGGAATGACGAAATTCAGAGACGGACTGTGCAAAATAGAGCAGTTCACTCCCGAGGAATCGGCGGCAGTCGTCCGCCGGGTCGAGGACTTTGCCGCAAAATGCAAGGATTACTACGGTGAGTATATTTTCTACTGCGGCGACGAATTTTATATCGAAGGCGGGCTCGAATTGCCCGACGGAAAGTATTACGGCGAGTATAAGCAGATAGAAAACGGCGTCGGAATGGTCTCGTCTATGAAAGACGAATTTGACGACGCGCTTGCGTCGTCCGTTTACGACGGCGGCGCGCGCGAGGTGTCCGTTGCGACGGGAAGTATAGCGTACGCCTTCATAAATAGCCTTGCAAATCAAATAATACAAAAGTATAAAAATATAAATATACACGTGTATAAAATCGAAAACGACTTTTTCGGCAGGACCGTTACGGTCTCGGGGCTCGTAACGGGCAGGGACATTGCGGCAACGCTCAAAGGCGAGCGTCTCGGCGAGGCGCTGTACATACCGTCGTGTATGCTGAGATCCGAGGGTGATCTGTTCCTTTGCGGAATGAGCGTCGGCGAGCTTGAAAGGGAACTCGGCGTGCCTGTCATAACGGTCGAAAACGACGGATACGATTTTGTCGAAAAATTACTCGGAGGAAATTAAAATGGGAAAGACAGTAGTCGCCATAGTCGGGCGTCCGAACGTAGGCAAGAGTACGCTTTTCAACAAGCTCGCAGGCGAGAGGATATCCATCGTCGAAGATACGCCGGGCGTTACGCGCGACCGCATATATTTCGACACCGTTTGGAACGGCAAGACGATCACAGTCATCGACACGGGCGGCATAGAACCGAAAACGGACGATATGATACTTGAAAAAATGCGCACTCAGGCGCAGATAGCCATCGAAACGTCGGACGTCATCGTGTTTATGTGCGACGTTCACGCGGGAGTTACCGCCGACGACAGGGATATAGCGACGCTGCTTATGCGCAGCGGCAAGCCCGTCATCGTCGCCGTCAACAAAATCGATACGGTAGGCGCGCTCCCGCTCGAATATTACGAGTTTTACGAGCTCGGATTTGACGGAGATCCGATACCGCTGTCGTCTGTGCACGGAACGGGCACGGGAGACCTGCTCGACAAGATCCTCGAGATCGCACCGCCGGACGACGCACCGACAGAGGAGGACGACTCGATAAAAGTCGCCGTCATAGGCAAACCGAACGCGGGCAAAAGCTCGCTCGTCAACAAGATACTCGGCGAGGAACGTATGATCGTTTCGTCTGTCGCCGGCACGACGCGCGACGCTATCGACAGTCTTGTTTTAAACGAGTACGGCAAGTACACTTTCATCGACACGGCGGGGCTCCGCCGTCAGAGCAAGGTGCTCGAAAGGATAGAAAAATTCAGCGTGCTTCGCGCAAAATCCGCCGTCGAACGCGCCGACGTCTGCCTTATAATGATAGACGCCGAGCAGGGAATAACCGAGCAGGACGAAAAGATCGCCGGGCTTTCTCACGAGGCGGGCAAAGCGGCGATCATCGTCGTCAATAAGTGGGATCTGATCGATAAGGACAACTCCACGACGAAAAAATTCACCGACGACGTGCGCTCGGCACTCTCGTATATGCCGTATGCTCCGATATTGTTCGTGTCCGCAAAAACGGGACAGCGCGTGCAGAAACTCTTTGAACACATAAATTATGTCAACGATCAGGCATCGCTTCGCATATCGACGGGTATGCTCAACGACGTGCTCGCCGACGCAACATCACGCGTACAGCCGCCGACCGACAAGGGCAAGCGCTTGAAAATTTACTATATCACGCAGACGTCGGTAAAACCGCCCGAGTTCGTCATATTCGTAAACGACGCGGAACTTTTCCATTTTTCGTATCAACGGTATCTCGAAAACTGCCTCCGCGAGACGTTCGGCTTCAACGGCACGCCGATAAAAATGATCGTGCGTCAGCGCGGCGACAACGACTGAGGAGGAAACATGAGTTTTACAGAGATACTTGCGAAAGGGCTCATATCGTTTGCTTCCGATAAGACGACGTACTTTGTCGGCACGCTTGTTGTCGCAGTCTTGTCGTATCTTGTCGGCAGCGTCAATTTTTCTCTGATATTCGGCGCGAACGAGACGGCGAAAAAGGGCAAAAAAGCGGCGGCGTTTGTATGCGACGCCCTCAAAGGCGCGGTATGCGTCTTTATCGGGATGCTGCTTATGCCCGCCGACGGATTTTCATATGTCGCCGCTCTGTTTTGTATGGTCGGGCACGCGTTCCCGTTGTTTTTCGGCTTTCACGGAAGCGGGTGCATAGCGGTCTTTGTCGGCGCCGTGCTGTTCTTAAATCCGATAGCGGCGATATTTGCGCTTTTGATATACGCGATAGTCATAATGTTTTCAAAATATTTGTCCGCTTCCGCAATGGCTATGGCGCTCGCTTTTCCTATAATCAATTACTATTTCGCGTTTTCGTTTTTCACATTGCCGTTCGACGAGATGACGCTGACGCTCCTCGTCAACAACATTTTGCGCGTCTCCGTGCCGATACTTATGGCGGCGATGATGTGCGTATCGTATATTAAAAATATCAAAAACATCGCACAAGGCACGGAAAAGAAGATATAATTTTTAATTTTTTTAAAATTTTTTGAAAAACCTATTGATATTTGCGAAAATAAATGTTATCATAACAAGGTAAATTCGGAAAAAAGCGGTGCGCTTCACCCTCTCATGAGGCGCAATGCTTTTATCTTACCGCAAGGAGGTGAAAGAAATGCCGAACATCAAGTCCGCGAAAAAGCGTGTTCTCGTAAGCCAGAAGAAAGCTTTGCAAAACAAAATGCTCAAGAGCTCGCTCAAAACTTCTTTGAAGAAGTATGAAGCCGCAGTGAAGTCGGGCGACGCAGCGCTTGCGCAAAGTCTTTACCGCGACACGGTAAAGAAGATCGACCAGGCTGTTGCTCACGGAATCATTCACAAGAACAACGCAGCAAGAAAAAAGAGCAGATTTACTCTTATGCTGAACCAGGTCAGCGGTTGACCTGCCGAATAGACAAAAAGAAAGCGTTCCTCTCACCGAACGCTTTTTTTGTCGGAAAAACGGAGCGCGGCGCTTTTTCTCGCGCCGCGTTTTCGCACGCACCGATCTTTTCTCGCGCCGCATCGGCGCAGGAGAGTGTACTTTTCTTGCTTCTGCAAGAAAAGATACCAAAAGAAGCAGACAAGCGTGCCGCTTGAGCGCTTGCGGATTGCAGATAAAGCCGAAAGCACACATTATTTGCCCTCGCCTGAAACGTCGTCGCACCGCTCCTTTGGTTTCTAAATTTTGCTCCGCAAAATTTACCGGCGAAAACGGCAAAGATCCGTCGAGTTCAA
>CAJONA010000072.1 GCA_905235755.1 uncultured Clostridia bacterium | reverse complement strand
TGAACTCGACGGATCTTTGCCGTTTTCGCCGGTAAATTTTGCGGAGCAAAATTTAGAAACCAAAGGAGCGGTGCGACGACGTTTCAGGCGAGGGCAAAAGACGTATTATCTCGGCTTTATCTGCGCTACACAGGCGCTCAAGCGGCACGCTTGCGCGCTTCTTTTGGCACTTTTCTTTCGCGTAAAGAAAAGTGCACCGTCCCCTTCGCGCTGCCGCGCGAGAAATACGTGCCGCGCGAGAGAACGCGGCGCGCGAAAGAAAAAATGTACTCTTCTCTTTCAAGAAAAGTACATTTTGTTTTTATCATCTTCTGTATGTTCTCGGCGACAGCAGCAGCAGTACCGGGAATAGTTCGAGCCTGCCGGCGATCATATCAAACGAGAGCACAAGCTTTGACAGCACGCTGAGTCCGCCGAAATTATGCGTCGGACCGAGCTCGGAGAGCGCCGGCCCTATATTGTTCAAACATGCGAGTACGCCCGTGAACGTAGAAGTGAAGTCAAGTCCGTCAAAGCTGACGATAAGCGTCGACAGCGCAAGCACCGAGAAATACGCCACAAAGTATCCGTTTGTACTGCGGATCACATCGTTCTCAACGGGCTTCCCCTCAAACTTGACCGATATGACGGAGTTCGGCGAGATGCAATGTTTGAGTTCCGCATAGCCGCTCTTCAACATGATTATACTGCGCACTATCTTTGTACCGCCTCCCGTCGAGCCGGCACACGCGCCGAAGAACATCAAAACGACGAGCAGCGTCTGCGAAAACGTCGGCCATGCCGCAAAGTCGACTGTTGAAAATCCGGTTGTGGAAATTACCGACGCCACCTGGAAAAGCGAATACCTGAATGACTCACCGACAGTGGCAAAGCCTTCGACATTGTTTATCATATTGACGGCGGAAATAGCGACGACAGACGCAAAAACTATCCCGAGGTATACCCTCAGCTCCTCGCTCTTTACGGCGTCCTTGACCTTGCCTATCAATATAAGATAGAACACATTGAAGTTTACGCCGAACAGTATCATAAATGCAGATATAACATACTCGCTGTACGCGCTGTTATAATCGGCGATACCGCCGTTTCTGACCGAGAAACCGCCCGTGCCCGCCGTTGCGAACGAGTTGACAATGCTGTCGAAAACATCCATACCGCCGCAAACGAGCATTATAAATTCGATTATCGTCATCGCTATGTATATACCGTAAAGTATCCGCGCTGTTATCCTGAGTTTCGAGACGATCTTGCCGACCTTCGGGCCCGGGGATTCCGCCTTCAACAGATATATCGACTGCGTCTCCTGCTCGGGAAAGAGGGCGAGCACGAACACCAGCACGCCCATGCCGCCTATCCAGTGCGTAAAACTGCGCCAGAACAGCAGTCCGTGCGAGAGCGCTTCGACGTCGGATATGACCGACGCGCCCGTCGTCGTAAATCCCGACGCCGTTTCAAAGAACGCGTCGACAAACGACGGCACTTCCTCGCTGATAAAAAACGGCAGCGCGCCGAACAGCGAGAGCACAAACCACGAAATTCCGACGACTACAAAGCCTTCCTTTGCGTAAAAGTTGTGCTTTTCGGGCTTTTTCAATGTAAGCAATACGCCTATGGTAATGAGCGCAAATATCGTCACTCCGAACGCGACAAGCAGATTTTCGCCGTAAATGAGCGACACCGCGAGCGATATCGCCATAAATGCCGCTTCCACCTTGAATATCTGGCCCATTATATACCAAATCATTCTGTAATTCATAATCAACCAATTATTTCGTCAAGATTTCTTAAATAAAAGTTGCTTGAAACGACAACAACGTTGTCATTTTTTTCGATAGTATCGTCGCCGCCGGGAATTATGACCTTGCCGTTGCGCACGATGCACGCGATAAGTATACCGCGTTTGAGTTTGAGCGCGCGGAGAGGTTTGCCGGTACACTCGGATTCCTCTCTTACGACGAATTCGACAGCCTCGACCTTGTTGTCTACGAATTTATACAGGTTCTGTACCGAACCCGACGTGTCGCTCTGTTTCGAGCGGACGTAGCGCACGATGTGATTTGCTGAAATAACCTTCGGCGAAACGATGTTTTCGAGCGTTTCACGGTTGAGCAGGCGGAGAATAGAGGAGTTGTTCACCTTTGATATAACGTATGGTATCTTGCGAAATTTCGACGCGAGAGCAATTATGATATTTTCCTCGTCGATCCCGGTGAGCGCGATGCACGCGTCGAACTGGTCTATCTTTTCCTCGCTGAGCAGTTCTTCGTTCGTGCCGTCGCCGCATATAACGTCGACCTTCGGCAGCATTTCGCTCAGCTCGACGCATCTCTTTTCGGAGATCTCGACTATCTTTACCTTTATACCGACATCGGTGAGCTCTCGCGCGAGATAATACGCTATCGTGCCGCCGCCGACGATAAACGCCGAGCGCACTCTCTGCTTTTCATAGCCGAGTATCTTGAACATCTCGTTGATGTCGGAATGCGACGCCGTTATCTGCACGACGTCTCCCGCTTTAAGCACAAAATTACCGTCGGGAATATACACCTCGTCGCCGCGTTGAACGGCGCAGATAAGTATTTTGAGTTTGAATTTTGTGTATATTTCCCACAGTTTTACGCCGATGAACGGCGAATCATCCGTCATTGGGATCTCGACGAGGTCGGCTCTGCCCCTCGCAAAGCTCTCCATCTTTACGGTATGCATCGAACGCAGTATCCTCGAAATTTCTATCGCCGTTTCAAGCTCCGGATTTGTAGCCATGCCTATTCCGAGCTCGTTGCGCATGAACAAAAGCTGCTTTGAATACTCCGGCGCGCGCACTCTCGCAACGGTATGTCTTGCGCCGAGTTTCTTGCCGACAAGCGCGCACAGCACGTTCACTTCGTCCGACGATGTAACGGCGATGAGGATATTCGCTTTTGCGACGCCCGCCTCTTTGAGCGTATCGACATTCGCGCCGTTGCCGCAAATTCCGAGGATATCGTACTTGCCTACTATGCTCTCGATCAGCTTATAGTTCTTGTCGATAAGCGCGATATCATGTCCCTCTTTTATGAGGTATTCCACGAGCATCGAACCGAGTTTGCCTCCGCCGATTATGATGATATTCATATAAATTTACCTTTCCTTGATTTAAATCAAATATATATTAGCACAAAATCAAAAATAAATCAATATTTATTAAAAAATAATATCAAGTAGCCGTTTTCGAAGAAAATCATATAATGAAGTGAAAGGCAAAGCCTTTCAGACTTTAAAAACGGAGGATATGCATGGCAACTTTTTATAACCAGGCAACACTTTCTTACAACGGCACATCCACGACATCGAATATCGTAAGCGGAGAGATAAGATCTTCTCTCTCCGTAACAAAGACCGCCGTGTCCGGCTCGTACAGCGCGGGCGGCAACGTGACGTACGTCATCAGCATAGTCAATGCGGACGCAACCGCGTTCACCGGCCTTACGCTGACAGACGATCTCGGCGCGTACACTCTCGGCGGCAACACATTATATCCGCTGACATACGTCGACGGATCGCTGCTTTACTATGTGAACGGCGTGCTTCAAACGGCGCCGACGGTCGGCACCGAAGAACCGCTCGTCATAACTGGGATCACCGTTCCCGCGAACGGCAACGCTACGATCATTTACAACGCGAACGTAAACGAGTATGCCGATCCGTCGACAGGCGCGACGATAGTCAATACCGTCACGCTCTCCGGCGCAGGCATCGCCGATACGACGGCAGAGGAGACTGTGACAGCCGGCAGTGCGGTCAATCTCACGATAAGCAAGTCGCTGTCGCCCACGTCAGTCGTTGAAAACGGAAATATCACATATACTTTCCTCATTCAGAACTCGGGCAACACGGCTGCCGACGCTTCGCAGGACATCGTGCTCACCGACACGTTCGATCCGATCCTGAGCGATATCACCGTAACGCTGAACGGCGTGACGCTTGACGAGGGTACCGACTACACCTACGACGAAACGACAGGCGAATTTGCTACGGTCAGCGGCGTTATAACCGTTCCCGCGGCGACCTTCACGCAGGACGAGACGACGGGTATATGGACGATCACACCCGGAACAGTCGTACTGACAGTCAACGGCACTATCTGATATTCAAAAAAACGGAAGTTTTGCTCAAAATCGAAAAGCCCCGCAGCAGCGGGGATTTTTTGTTTTATACGTTTGTATATAATTGTCAGAACGACAAAATCGCCGTGCCGTCGGATCCGAGAACGAACTCGACATAGTCGCCGTCGCGGACAAAATCGACTTTCACGCCGTCGACATTTATCTTCTTGACTTTTTCTTTCAAGAAAACGCGCGCCGTGTATTCCCTGCCGTCGGTAATGCCTTTAAACGAGCCTTGACGTTTGCCGACTGTGATCACACATTCCTTTTCGTCCTTGACGCACTCGATGAGCGTGCTTGAACGCGCGCCTTGTTCATAATCGAGCGAAACGCCGTCGTCTTCAAAGAAAGTATAGCTCGATCTGCCGTCGGGGAATATTTCAAGCGTGATGCTCTTTGCGTCCTTGCAGTCGGTATACTGCTTCGGCGCTTCAGTCGGGATTATCGCGCCGCCGCGGATAAACAGAGCGCCGCCGCGGTCTTCGGGTATTTCAAGCGCGGCGGTCTGTCCGCCCGCGTAAACTTTGCCCGTCCAGTAATCTACCCACGATGAGCCCGCGGGGAGATATATCGTATCGGAGAACGTGCCGACGAGCATATTTTCGCCGAACATATACTGGCTGACAGTGTCGGCGCATTCCGCGTCGTCGAACATCAGCGGCATAGCGCGGCAAATCGGCATACCCGTCATATTGGCGTTTATCGCCGTCGAGTAGATGTACGGCATAAGATGATATCTGAGATTGTCGTAATATTCGAATATCTTATATACGTCGTCTGTCTCCCACCAAGGATGATTGAAGCCGCTCCACGCGTTGAGCTGTGACCACGGTATAAAGAAGCCGTAGTGCATCGCCTTTACGTTGTGCACATCCATATCGCACGAGACGTTCGAGAACGCGGAAATGCCGAGATTGAGCATCCACGCCATCGACTTTTTGCCGCCGCCGTTGTCGCCCGTAGTGCAAGCCGAATACGCGCCTGTCGACGTGTATCCGCCGCAGAAGTGGTGCATCGGTCTCATTCCCGTCTTTGCGCGCGCGCCCTGATACATCTCTTTGACGCAGAGCGTCTGCATAAGGTTGTGCATTTCTGGCTCCGCCTTGCCGTTTGCGTACACGCGCGCCTCGTCTGAGCTGTCGCAGACGTGGCACGGATCGACTTTGAACGAACTCGCACCGTCGGAAACGAACATACGGAGGTGATCGAACCACGCCGGAATTCCGAAGTCGGTCGTATTGCCCGCGAGATTCTCCTCGTGCGCCGTAAAGTCGTGCTGACAGCACAGCCAAAGCTGTGTTTTAAAGCCGTGCCGCTTCAAAGCCGAAAGAAAGAATCCCTTGTTCGCTTCGTACGAATCTTCCCTGCGCGCCCAGTCGTTTATGAAAAAGCGCTCTGTATTCCACTTTTTATCGACGGAAAAGTCGTATCTCTTCGCCATCCAGCCCGGTTCAAGACTTATCATATCGCACGGAAGTTTGAGGGAGCGGAATTTCTCCGCCGTGTGCATGACCTCGAATTGATCCGCGTAATACTGCTCGGTGAACGTCAGACCGTATGCCCATTTCGGCATGAGCATCGGGCGGCGCGTGACAAAGGTGAAGCGTTCGAGCACGTCGCCGAGCGTGTCGCCCGCGAATATCATAAAATCGATATCGCCGTCGGGCAAGTACCAGACGACCTTGTTTTTGTCGCGTTCGCAGACGTCGACGCCGTGCCAGAACGTCGAGTTGCACAGCATGCCGTATCCCGCCTTTGTCATGATGAACGGTATCGGTATCTCGCAGCGCTGATAGATGACGCGTTCGAGGTACGTCTTGCCGTTGAGCACGAGGCGGTCTTCGTTGCTCTCGCCGAGGCCGTAAAAAGTCTCGCCGTCAGTCGATATTTCTATGTATTTCGGATCTTTTTCAAAATCGACGGTGCCGTAGTTGCGCTTTGCTTCGTCGCCGATTATTTGACGGTATTCGGGGCGCAGATTATTGCAGAGCCTGTCGTTCATATACTGTGTGACAGACGCGATATCTTTGCCTATCTCAATTTCGCGCGTGAATTTTTTCGACGAGAATACTATCTTCCCGTCCTTATATACGACCGAGAGATTGCCGGCCTTGACGCCGCCGTCGACAGACGTTCCCTCGCAGTCGGCGGGATTATAAATGCCGTATCTTTCAAAGAGCGTCGGCTCAAAATCGGCGCTGACGCGCACGCGCACGATGTCTTTCGAATATGCCGAAATGCGGAGTTCTTTTCCGCCTAAATCAGCTGAAAAATAATTCATAATGCCTCCAAAAAAGTTGATTATTTTCAAAAGATATTTTACCATATATCGCAGCGCGTGTCAATGAAAAAGCGAATTTTCGCGCCGCGTTTTCTTCCGCGAAACATCGCGGGAACTATGCGCCACAACGGCGCAAGGGTGTACTTTTCTTGCTCGCGCTGCTTTCTCTCGCGCAAAGCCGCGAAGGGTTCTTGCTCTTTTCTTTCGGGAGCGAAAGAAAAGGAG
>CAJONA010000071.1 GCA_905235755.1 uncultured Clostridia bacterium | reverse complement strand
ATGAGGAGGCTCGCCTCCTCATAGGTGATTACATCCATTTCTACAACTACCAACGCATTCAGCTTAAAACAAAACTGACTCCGATGGAATACCGATGCCAGTTCGTTGCTTAATCTATTATTCTTGTATCATAGGGGCTTTTTTGTGCTGTCCGTACAATTTGGGGCACTTCACTTTATTAGCAGCTAAAATTTTTTAATCCAACAAATTCAATTAACGCTTTTGTTCTACTTTTGTTATCTTAACGTCTTTATACTGATTATTTAAAACACTTTTTGCTTTTCTTTCTGCATCATACTTACTTGATGCATCTACTACTATTTGCGATTGCTTTGTTGTACCTAAAAATATACCACCATCTCTATATGTAAATTCTACAACCCATTTTGAATCAAAAAATCCCATATAATTCACGCTCCATTTTTGTTTTATTTGGTTATCGATTTTAACCTTCTTTAATTATACCCCCGCATTTGTCAAGGGTTTTGCGAAATTTTCAAAGAAAAAAACCACCAAAGCAAGGAGGATGCCTTAGTGGATTATTTCTATCTTTTTCTTTTTGCCATTTTTGAAATGGAATTAAATGTAGTCTTTTCCGATTAATACAAAAATAGAATAATGTCAAACCATATTGTGATTTTTCGACAAATAGAATAAAAACGAACGCGCCGTTTTATTTATTTTTCCTATTTTTGCTTTCAAAATTGACAAAACCGCATTTGTATTGTATAATTAAAAATCAGTGTATTAATCAAAATGTTGTTCTTTCGGAGCGTCGGATGATCATTTTAAGCGTAAACGGTGTAAGTGTCGAGTACGGCACGGATATTGTTCTGAATAAGGTCAGCTTCTCGATAAACGAGGGCGACAGACTCGGCATTGTCGGCGTCAACGGCGCGGGCAAGAGCACGCTGCTGCGGATAATCGCCGGAACGCAGAGTGCGAGCGGCGGCGATGTATTCATATCAAAGGGGCGCACGGTGCGTATGCTCGAACAGAACGCGATGATAGAGAGCGACAGGACCGTGTTTGACGAAATGCTCACCGCGTTCGACGAAGCGGTCAGGACCGAGGCGCGTCTTGAAGAATTATCGGCGCAGATCGAGCGGTCTTCGACAGATGTAAATAATGATTTATACAATAGTATAATATCCGAATTTTCAGCGCTCACCGAGCATTTTAAGGATATAGGCGGGTACGAGTACAAGTCGCGCATCCGCTCGATGCTGCAAAGCTTCGGATTTGACGAAACGTCGCACGAGAAGAAAATATCGACGCTGTCGGGCGGCGAACGCAACTCGTGAAGCTGCTTCTCATCTCTCCCGACATACTTATGCTCGACGAGCCGACGAACCATCTCGACACGTCGACGCTCGAATGGCTCGAAGAACATCTGCGCGCGTACCCCAAGACGCTGATCGTCGTGTCGCACGACAGATTTTTCCTCGACCGCGTGACAACGAAGATGCTCGACATCGAGCACACGGAGGCGACGCTGTATAACGGCAACTACTCTGCGTTTGCCGCGCAAAAGGCGGAGGCGCAAAAGACGCTCATGCGAAAATATGAGCATCAGCAAAAGGAAATAGCGCGAATCGAGGGCATAATAGCGCAGCAGCGCCGTTTCGGGCAAGAGAGAAATTTCATCACTATAGCGTCAAAGCAAAAACAGATCGAACATATGGAAAAAGTTTCGGCGCCGAAAAGCGCGCCGAAGTCGATAAAAATGACGTTTCGCTCGGCGGGCGAAAGCGGCAACGAAGTGCTCGTCGCCGAACGCATATCAAAATCGTTCGGCACAAAAAAGGTGCTCGACAACATAAATTTCGTCGTGCGCAAAAGGGACAGGATAATCATAATCGGTCCGAACGGATGCGGTAAATCGACGCTGATAAAGATAATCGACGGGCAGACAGAAGCGGACGAAGGCGTTTGCGAATTCGGCGCGAACGTCGTCGTCGGGTACTACGACCAAGAGCAGAAAACGCTCGACGACGAAAAAACGGTGCTCGAAGAGCTCTGCTCCGCACACGACAAATTGACGTACACCGAACTGCGCACCGCGCTTGCGAATTTTCTCTTTTTCGCAGAGGACATAGACAAGCGCGTCGGATCGCTGTCCGGCGGTGAACGCGCGCGGCTCATGCTGTGCAAGATGATACTTTCGCGCGTGAACGTGCTCATTCTCGACGAGCCGACGAACCATCTCGATATAAACTCGCGCGAAGCGCTTGAGGCCGCACTCCTCGAGTTCGACGGAACGATAATCGCCGTTTCGCACGACAGATATTTCATCAAGAAGCTGTCGACGCGGCTGTTTGATATGAGTGATGGATTTTTCGATTTTAACGGCGGTTACGACGAGTATGAACTTTTCAAAGAAAGCAGAGCCGCTTCAAATCAGGCAGCAGTGAAAAGCGAAAAAACCGATTCCGCCGAAAAAGCAAAATATATCGAGAACAAAAAGCTTATATCGGACATTCGCAAATTAAAGTCGCGCATGGAGCGCGACGAAGCGAAGATCGTCGAACTCGAACAAAAAAAGAGCGAGCTTGAAGCGGAGGCGTCGGGCGAGGCGGCGACGGATTACGTGCGCCTTTCGGAGATAAGCGCCGAAATATCAAAAACGGAAGAAGAACTCGACGCGCTGTACGCCGATTATCTCGACGCGGAAGCGGCGCTTGCCGAGTTTGAAAAGCAGGTTTGAAATTATGAAAAAGGTAGCAGTCATAGGTGCCGGCCCTGCCGGTATGCTCGCCGCGGGAACATTGGCTTCGCGCGGGTGCGACGTCACGCTCTTTGAGCGCAATTCCCTTCTGGGAAAAAAGCTCGGCATCACCGGAAAAGGCAGATGCAATCTCACAAACGACTGCTCGCCGGAAATATTTATGAAAAATATAACGACAAACGGAAAATTTATGTTTTCCGCAATAAATCGTTTTTCGCCGCGCGACACGATGGAGTTTTTCGAAAAGCTCGGCGTACCGCTTAAAGTCGAGCGCGGGAACAGAGTTTTTCCCGAGTCGGACAAGGCGGTCGATATAGTCCTTGCGATGAAGAATTTTCTTCTCTCATCGGGCGCAAAAGTCGTACACGGCCGCGTTCGTTCGCTCAAAGCCGACGGCGGCAGGATCGTCCGTATCGACACGGAAAAAGAGTCGTTTTCATATTTTGACGACGTGATCCTATGCACAGGCGGTCTTTCGTATCCGCTGACGGGCTCGACGGGCGACGGATTTGAGATCGCGCGAACGCTCGGGCATACGGTGACGCCGCCGACGCCGTCGCTCGTCGGGCTTGAGTCCGAC
Organism: uncultured Clostridia bacterium; assembly: GCA_905235755.1. GTDB lineage: Bacteria > Bacillota > Clostridia > Oscillospirales > CAG-272 > RGIG6816. The sequence goes on along the minus strand of CAJONA010000071.1, from coordinate 4,297 downwards.
GACGCCGTTTGCCGCGACGCGCAGGGACTCAGCCTTAAAAACGTCGGCGTGAAAGTCATCGACACCGAAAAAAATAAGGTGATATATGAAGATTTCGGGGAGATGCTGTTTGCGCATTTCGGCGTGAGCGGACCGATGATACTTTCGGCTTCGGCGCATATGCGCCCGATGTCGAGCGGAAAATACAAGATATCCGTCGACTTGAAACCCGCGCTGACGCACGAGAAGCTCGACGCGCGTGTGCTGGCGGATTTTGAAAAATACAAAAACAGAGATCTCATAAACGGTCTGTGCGACCTGCTGCCGTCAAAACTCATCGCGCCTTTTATCGACAAGTGCGGGATATCCGCCGAAAAAAAGGTCAACTCGATAACGAAGGCGGAGCGCGCAAAAATCGTCGAAACGCTGAAATCGCTCACGCTGACCGTTCGCGGATTTCGCCCCATCGAGGAGGCGATCGTTACGTCGGGCGGCGTAAAAACGGGAGAGATCGATCCGAAAACGATGCGTTCGAAGCTGTACGGCAATCTGTATTTCGCAGGTGAGATCATCGACGTCGACGCGTACACGGGCGGCTTCAACATACAGATAGCACTCTCCACCGCGATGTGCGCGGCGGATGCGATAACGAGTACGGATTAAACTTTATACAAGCGTATAAAATATAAATATTCAAGCAACTGCGGAGGTTTTTATGATAAGTATTGCAATAGACGGGCCGAGCGGCTCCGGCAAAAGCACGCTCGCAAACGCGCTCGCGGACAAGCTCGGATTTGTTCATCTCGACACCGGCGCAATATATCGCACGGTGGCGCTTTATGTGATGGAAAAGGGCGTCGATCCGCACGACACCGGCAGCGTCGTCGCTCTGATCGAAGAAATGGACATCGGCGACATCAAGATCGAACACGTCGGCGGCGCGCAGAGGATGATCCTCGACGGCGAAGACGTGACCGGATACATACGCACGAGCGAGATATCGTCGTGCGCGTCAACCATCTCGGCTATACCGGCTGTGCGCACGTTCCTGCTCGAACTCCAACGCGATTTTGCGCGGCGCAACAACGTCATCATGGACGGGCGCGACATCGGCACGGTCATCTTGCCGAACGCGACGGTCAAATTTTTTATGACCGCATCCGACGACGCGAGAGCCGAACGCAGATGCGCCGAGCTGAAAGAAAAAGGCGAAGACGTGACCGTCGAAGCCGTCAAAGCCGCTATGGCTGAACGTGACAAAAACGACCGAACGAGGAAAACGGCTCCCGCAATACCGGCCGACGACGCCATTATGCTCGACAACTCCGGTTTGTTCGAGGACACCGTCGAAAAAGCGCTGAAAATCATCGAGGAAAAAATAAAATGAGCTTTCTTTACAGATTTTTATATGTGCTCGCGTACCCTTTTTTCAAGATTCTGTTCTTTATGAAATTCAAACGGACAGGCAACGAGCTTTCGGACCGCGGCTGTCTCATATGTTCAAATCACATATCGGCGCTCGATCCCGCTTTCATCGGGCTCGGAATGAAGCGGCAGATCTGGTTTCTGGCAAAATCGGAAGTTGCGAATATGCCCATCATACGGTCGCTTGCCAAGAAATTCGCAATAACGATACGCCGCGGTCAAGGCGACGTGGCGGCGATAAGAGCTTCCATCGACGCGGTGAACGAAAAGAAGGCGCTCGCGGTATTTCCGCAGGGAACGCGGCGCAAAGGGCTGATCCCGCCGAAACGGAGGTAAAGGGCGGCATCGGATTGATAGCCGGCCGCGCCAAATGCGACATAATCCCGGCATATATCTACACAAAAGGATACAAAGTCAAGCTGTTCAGGTCGGTCAAAGTCATATTCGGCGAGCCGATAAAATTCGAAGAGCTCGGACTGAATAAGAACACTATGGAAGAATACGAAAACGCCGCAAAGATCGTTTGGGAGAGGATCTGCTCTCTCGCGCCGGACAGTGGGGATTCAAAGAAATGAAGATCGTCCTCGCTGAAAATTCGGGATTTTGCTTCGGCGTGCGGCGCGCTTACGAAGCGGCGCTCGATGAGGCAAGCAATAAGACTAAAAGGATATACACTGTCGGTCATCTTATCCATAACGACGGCGTTATCGCGCAGCTTGAGGAAAACGGAGTGCATTCCATAGACGAAGGCGACCTCGACGCGTTTCTCGACAAAGCCGACAAGGACACCGTATTTCTGATACGCGCTCACGGTGCAACGGTCGAGACGCAGAAAAAGCTCGAAGAAGCCGCGTCGCGCACCGGATGCGCCATTGTCGACTGTACTTGCCCGTATGTAAAAAAGATACACGACATCGTCGACAAGAATACCGACGACGACACGCTGACGTTCATATACGGAAACGGATCGCATCCGGAGGTGGCGGGCATAGCCAGCCACGTCAAAGGGCAGACGCTCATTTACACATCCGAAGAAGAAATATCGTCCGCATTTGACAGCGGCGCGCTTCCAAACGGCGACGCAAGAGTCATTTCCGTCGCTCAAACGACGCAAAACGCCGAAAATTATAAAAAATTTAAAAAAATTATCAAAAATCTATATACAAATTCATTTTTTTTTGATACAATATGTAATGTTACGGAAAGTCGGCAGGCAGAGACCGAACGTTTGGCGCGCAAATGCGATATGATGCTTATCGTCGGAGACAAAAAGAGCTCCAACACCGCAAAACTTTTTAAGATAAGCAAGGCGCTTTGCGACAAAACGTATCTAATCGAGTCGCCGTCCGACGTGCCGCAAATAAATAATACGCAGACGCCGATTATGATAGGCGTCGCAGCCGGAGCATCATCGCCCGACTGTTTGATTAAGGAGGTCATAAACACCATGAGCGAACAGGAAAATTTCGCAAAATTACTTGAAGAGAGCTTCAAAACATTAAATACAGGAGATACAGTAACGGGCATCGTAACTTACGTTTCGAACACAGAAGTCAAGCTTGACCTCGGCACAAAATGTACCGGCGTGCTTACTCTCGAAAACGTGACGGACGATCCGTCGGCAAAGCTCGAAGAGCTGTTCAAGCTCGGCGACGAAGTAACTGCCGTAGCGGTAAGAGTCAGCGATGTCGAAGGCATAGCCGTTCTTTCCAAGAAAAAGAGCGACGCTTCGCTCAAGTGGGAAAAAGTAAAATCCGCGCTTGAAAGCGGCGAAGTGCTCGAAGGCAAAGTTGTTGAAGCAGTAAAGGGCGGCGTCGTTATATCCGCTCTTTCGCAAAAAATATTCATCCCCGCTTCACAGACGACAGTCCCGAAAGACGGCGATCTCTCCGAGCTCGTAGGCACGGTTCAGAAATTCAAGATCATCGACATCAAAGAGGACAGACGCCGCGCCGTCGGCTCGATCAGAGTCGTTGCACGCGAAGAAAAACGCGCACTCGAAAACGCTTTCTGGGACAGCATCGAAGAAGGCAAACACTATGAAGGCGTTGTCAAGAGCCTCACTCCTTACGGCGCGTTCGTAGATCTCGGCGGCGTTGACGGTATGGTACATACGTCCGAGCTTTCATGGCTCCGTATTTCCAAGCCGTCCGATGTGGTTTCCGTAGGGGACAAGCTCGACGTTTTCGTAAAATCGTTCGACAGAGAAAAAGGTCGTATTTCTCTCGGCTACAAGACGGAAGATACAAATCCGTGGAAGATATTCTCCGAGCAGTACAATGTCGGCGACGTTGTGAGCGTAAAGATCGTTTCGTTGCTCCCGTTCGGCGCGTTTGCTCAGATAATCCCAGGCGTTGACGGACTCATCCACATCTCGCAGATAGCGAATAAGAAGCTCGCCAGCCCCGCGGAAGTTCTTAAAAAAGGCGAAACAGTCGACGCCAAGATCACAGAGATCGACAGCGAAAGCAAGAAGATAAGCCTCTCCATCCGCGCACTTCTTCCCGAGGAAGAAGCTCCGGCAGATGAAGCTCCCGCAGATGAAGCTCCCGCAGATGAAGCTCCCGCAGATGAAGCTCCCGCAGAGGATGCTCCCGCAGAAGCAGCGGACGCAGAATAATTTAAAGTATAGATGAAAAAAGCAGCACCTGCGGGTGCTGCTTTTTTGTATTTTCGCCGTTTCTCTCGCGCCGCGTTCTTCCTCGCGCCGCTTTTCTCTCGCGCCTCGGGCGCGAAGGGCTTATGTACTTTTTCTTTCAGCGCGAAAGAAAAAGTACGAAAAAGAACGCTTGGGCGGGTTGCACATATTCGGCGATTTCGTGTCGCTTCCGGTGCGCAAGCGCATCCGGTTCGACATATCGCCGAGGTCGTTTGCTGATAAAGCCGTAAGCAC
>CAJONA010000070.1 GCA_905235755.1 uncultured Clostridia bacterium | reverse complement strand
AGCTTTCGCCGCCGTCGTCGGAGCAAAATATCATCGTCAGGTTTTGACCGTTGTTCGCCTCAAAAACGTCCATCGACGACAGAAGCCGCCCGCTCGGCAGCTTACACAGGCACGGCGAGCAGAGATACCTGCCCGAAAACAAGTATGCGTCGTCCTCCGGGTGAAGATAATTCACAACGTCGCCGTAAACCTTGCCCGTGCGGACAAGGCGCGTTTCGCTCCTTGCACCGTCCGAGCGCTCGATATAAAATTCGTAGTCCGTTTCGGTCAAAAGTCCGTCAAGCGCGGCTTTACACGAAGCGCCGAGCGCGACAGAGACATACTCCCCTTCGCCTCGCACGCGGCAGTGCAGCGTGTGCGCCGCACCGTCTTTCGCGCCGTTATCGAAAAATTCGACCTCAAACGAGTTCTCGCCGGGCACGATTCTGCAAACGTATGGATTATTCGCGCGTTCGGGCCTGTCGAGCGGCGTGTACGGTCTGAAACTCCATGACGAAACGGGCTTCATTATTTTTTCTCCGTGCAAAGCGCGAGCAGGTCGTCGACGTTCGCCGACGCCATGCGCACCATGGCGTCGCCCGCACTGTAATATATGCGGACGGTCTTATTGTCGTCTTCGAGAAGCATTCCGCAGGGGAAAAGCGCGTTCGTGCGGTAACCCTCGACCGTTTCGTAATAGCCCTCGGGAACGATGAGCGGCCGCTTGGACATTCCGATGACTTTTGACGGATCGTCTTTGTCAAGCAGAGCAATGCCTATGACGTATCTCTTGCGCCAATACGCTTCCCAACCGTTCTTGCCGCGCGACGGATCGACGTCGACGGAATGGAATATCATCAGCCACCCTTTGTCGGTCTTTATCGGCGGCGCGCCGGGGCCTATCTTGTCGTTGCAGAACGGCACGTCCTCGGTGCCCATTACAAGACGCGAGTTGCCCCAGTAGACCAGGTCGGGCGAATCGGAAAGCCATATATCGAAATAGTTGCCGTCGCGCGAATAGACGGGCATAGGTCTTTCAAGACGGACGTATTTGCCGTTCACTTTTTCGGGAAACATGACCATATTGCGGTTTTCCGGCACGGAGATCGACTTCATCTCAAAATTTTTGAGGTCTTTTGACGTCGCTATGCCGCCGCACACTCCGTGGCGCGTGTCGACCGCAAAGCACATAATGTACTCGCCGTCGATAAATGACAGCCGCGGATCGTAAACGCGGTATATTTCGCTCGAACGCATCTCAAAGCACGGCTCCGGCTCGACTTTGAAGTGTATGCCGTCGTCGGAGTACGCGAGTCCGAGATTCGTTATTCCATCGAGCTTTTTGTTGTCATAATCGCCGACATCGTTGCGAAATATCATTATGTATTTGCCGTCTTTTTTCAGCACACCCGCGTTAAAGGTGAGCGCAGAGCGATACGGCACGTCGCGATGCGTGAGTATCGGATCGGGGTAGCGCGTGATGCACGGCGCCGTTGTGAAAAGCGTCTCGTCGACCGTTGCGTTCGGCCGCGCCATTCTGAACATTCCGCTGTCTTCCATACCGTTTTTGGACATAAAAGCCTCCTGACGAAAAAATGATTTATTTTTATATTGCTGTAAAAATAATATCATACATATATTTGTTTGTCAATCCGAATCGAGCCGTTTTTTGCGCTTCGATCGAAAACGGCGCAAAAAAAAACGGCAGAGCAATTCGCCCTGCCGCATATTTTTTTATTCTCCCAATACTCCGTAGAACTCGTTGAGGAAGGATTTATTCATTTTCGTTTTTATCGTCCGCGTTTTGCGCGAGCTTTTCGTTTATCTTTTTGATTTCGAGCTTTTTTATGTAAATATTAATTATAAGTCCGTAAACAACCGAAAAAACAACAGAAGCTCCGAGCATTACAAAAAACATAGTCGTGGGTATCTTCAATAATCCTGATAACACCATAAACACATACATCACGGGTATCGCAATTAACGTACATACCGTAATTTTTAGTGCCAAGGCGAGCCCTTTGTTGCCGTTTTGAAATATGAATAACAACGTAACGCTGTATATACAAATGCCTATGAAAATTGAAGCAAGAATCCTGACGTCAATCGAAAACGTTATCCCCCTGCCGCGAATAAGCTGGATTAAACCGAAAGATAACATTGCAAGAAAGGTTGAAATTCCAAATGAAACAAACACATTTTTTAATATTCTGCCGAACTTTTTCAATTCTACACCCCCAATTTCTTCTTTATTTCCGGCACGTATTGCCGCGAAACAAGCAACTTTTCTCCGCTGTGAAGCGTCGCCAAAAGACGACCGTGCGCCTCAATTTTTATGCTGCGCACCTTTTTCAGATTTGCAATTACCGACTTTGAAATGCGAGAGAACGGTGCCGCCGCAAGCTTTTCCTCGATTTTGTAAAGGCGCATCGGCGTTTCGTATGTATTTTCGTTTGTATAAAAGAAAATCTTGTCGTCAACGCTCTCAAAGTACAAAATATCTGACAGCTTGACAAAATACGTTTCATCGCCGAGCTTGCCGCCTATTGTTCCGTCGATTAAGCTGAGATTTGAAATTATCTCGGCAATTTCGTCGGTGTAGCTTTTACAGGCAATGTTGATTTCCGTTTCGCTTACGTCGAGCTTTTGCGTTATGTATATTTTCACAAAATCACCTCTCTTTGAGCGCAATAACAGTATAAATGAAATGCAAAATTTTTGCAAGATTTTTTTGCTGACTTGCAAAATCAAAGGCGCGAAATGCAAAAAACGGCAGAGCAATTCGCCCTGCCGCATATTTTTTTATTCTCCGAGCACTCCGTAAAATTCGTTGAGAAAATCTTTCAGTTCGTCGCCGTCGAGTCGGCGGAAAGAGAGAAGCGCGAGCTTCCATATCCTCTTTGCGAGGACGTCGGCACTTTCATCGGAAGCGTCGAGCTGCTCTCCGAGTTTTTTGATGAGAGCGTTTTTCACGTTGACGATAAGCGACAGCTTTTGCTCGTTCGGCATATCCGACATTCCGTACATGCGCATCATGTCGGCAAAGCGGCGATCTTCTTCCGACGTGTTCAGCAAAACGGGCGTGCTTTCGTCGAGGAGCGCTTCAAATTTTACTTCGAGACTGGCGTTGCCGGAAACTTTCTTGAAAACATCGGCGATTTTTTCGTTTTCTTCGGCCTTTTCGTCGGATTTTATCGCCGACGCGACGTCTGTGTCTACGCGCAAAAACTTCACGCCGGAGCCGTCGGCTTCGAGCTGAGTGATATACTGCGAGTCGATGACGGTGTCGAGCACGCACACGTCGATGCCTTCGGCGTTGTACATCGAAATGTATTGCGCCTGCGCGACTTTATCGGTCGTGTAGTAGACGGTGTTTTCGTGTTTTTCCTTTGCCGCTTCGAGATATTCGGGAATCGTCACGCACTTGCCGTCGGTCAGGCAAAGGAGCATTGAGTCCTTCATTCTTTCGCGGAATTTTGTATCGCGGATGCAGCCGTACTCGATGAACATACGGATGTCCGCCCATATTTTTTCATATCCCTCGCGGTCGTTGGTTGACATCCCCGCCAGCTTGTCCGCGACTTTTTTGGATATGTGCGCCTGAAGCTTTGCGACGTATCCGCTGTTTTGTAAGTAACTCCTCGAAACGTTCAGCGGAAGCTCCGGGCAGTCGAGCACGCCTTTGAGCATGAGCATATATTCGGGAATGACTTCCTTGACGTTGTCGGCGACGAATACCTGATTGTAGTAGAGCTTGACCTCGCCTTCGAGCGACGAATACTCGTTTGTCAGCTTCGGAAAATACAGTATGCCCTTGAAATTGAGCGGGTAATCCGCATTGATGTGGATATAGAACAGCGGATCCTTGTAGTCGTGAAAGACCTTGCGGTAGAACGCTTTATAGTCTTCGTCCGTGCATTCGGACGGAGCGCGGAGCCACAGCGGCGCGGTATCGTTTATCGGTTCGGGTATAATTACGTTTCCGTCCCCGTCCTTGTGTTCTTCGCCGTCGTCGAAATAGATCTCGACGGGCATGAAAGAACAGTATTTTTCAAGGACTTCTCTGATTTTGTACGCTTCGAGAAATTCTTTCTCGTCGTCGGTTATGTGCATTATGACGTCCGTGCCGCGTCCGTCGCGCTCATCCTCCTCCATCTCGTATTCGCCGCTTTCAAGGCACGTCCAGCGCATAGCGGGCGCGTCGGTATACGATTTTGTCAGGATTTCGACCTTGTCGCTGACCATGAACGACGAATAAAATCCGAGTCCGAAATGTCCGATTATGCCGCTTCCGCTGTCGTTTTCGCCCTCGTATTTGTTTATAAAATCGAGCGCGCCCGAAAGGGCGATGCTGCAAATGTATTTTTCAAGCTCCTCCGCCGTCATGCCTATGCCGTTGTCGGATACGGTGAGCGTTTTCGCTTCTTTGTCTATCTTTACGTCGATGCGGAACGTTTCGCCCGAAAAATCCGCCTCGCCGAGCGATGACAGGCGGCGCAGCTTCGTTATCGCGTCGCACGCGTTCGAAACTATCTCGCGCAGAAATATTTCCTTTTCGGAGTAGAGCCACTTTTTAATTATCGGAAAAATGTGTTCCGTTTCGACGGATATCCCGCCTTTTTTTATGATTTCACTCATTAATTATCCCTTCTTTTTATAATTGTAATATGCAATATTTATTTAAGATCAACTCATTATAAAAAGAGCCGTGAGGCCCTTCTTAAATGCGTTATGGTCTTTACTCGATTTATTTTTTGCCGCTTTCGCGAGCTTTTTTGCGGCGGTTGTATTCCGATTTCGGATTTACGATGTCGCGCCAGTCGAGGTCGCCGCGGTCGAGCGCGCAGATGAGCGTCTCAGCCGTCGCGATGTTCGTAGCGAGCGGCACGTTGTTGATGTCGCATTCGCGTATGAGCGCGTAGTCTTTTGCGAGAGAATCGATCGAGCGGTTCGCGTCGCGCAGGTAAATGACGATATCTATTTCATTATATAATACGCGCGACGTTATCTGCTGTATGCCGCCCTGCGTTCCGGGGAGAAGTTCCTCGACCTCAAGCCCCGTCGCAACGGAGATGGCTCTGCCCGTCATTTTTGTCGCGCAGATGTTATGCTTTGCCAAAACGCCGCAGTAAGCTATGCAGAACTGCGCCACAAGATCTTTTTTCGTATCATTTGCGATTATTGCTATTTCCATAATTGCCCCCGTTTCTTTTTCAATGCAGGCGCCGCAGCTTTTTTATTTTGTAAAAAAGCGGCACGTCAGAGCCGAGCGTCCTTTGCGCTATGTTGTCGAATGCTCTTGTCACCGGCTCGCTGAGCAGCTCGTCCGTCAGCGTTCCGTTATCGCCCGCTTCTATAAGCTCGGGCTCGTACGGCACCGCGCCGATGAGCCGCACTCTCGATTGATCGATCGCGGACATGACCGTTTGTTTCGCGCTTTCGGGATTTTTGCCCGTTATCTTGTTGACTATCAGTCGCTCGCGCTTCACGCCTTTTGTGCAGAGGAAGTACGCCGTTCTTTCTGCGGCGCGCACCGCCGCCTTCGTCGGAGAAACGACGATATACGCCGTGTCGGCGACGTTCGCCGCAAACATAAGCGGCTCGCCTATGCCGCCGGGCGTGTCGAGAAAGACGAAATCGTACTCGCCGCTGTCGGCGTAGAACCTGACTGCGGCTCTGAACGCCGCGGCGGACACGTTGAAATTAAAATCGTTCGGCGCGGCGATGAACGAGAGATTTTTATTTCTGCTGTCTTTTACGACCGCGCGAAAATGCGGCACTCGGTGCATCATCACATCGCCTATGTCATAGACGGCTTCGTTTGAAAGGCCCGTCAGGATGTCGAGGCATCTGTTACCGAAATCGCAGTCGATGAGAAGGACGCGTTTGCCGCGCATAGCCAGCGACATCGCAAGATTTGCGCAAACCGTCGATTTGCCCACGCCGCCCTTGCAGGAAGTGAACAATATTATCTGTGCTGATCTTGTCGTTTCGTTCATTGAAGCCCCCTGTGCGGTTCTGTATTTTTATTTTACCATTATGAGTGTTTTTTGTCAAGGATTTGACGACATTTACACGCTTTTATTTTCTTTTTATCATGACTGTCGTCATTGTGGAGAAAGCCTCGTCGGTGAGAGCGTCAACGTCGACCTTCGCCTCCTCCGCGAGCACCTTTTCAAGCTCGGGATGCGTGCGCGGATGGCGCGGGGTGAAAACGGTACAGCAGTCCTCGTAGGGAAGTATCGACGTCTCAAAAGTGCCGATGCGGCGGGCAGTTTCGACGATCTCCTCCTTGTCCGATCCGATGAGCGGGCGGAACACGGGGCGGTCGGCGACGATGTTTGTGAC
>CAJONA010000069.1:6426-16364 GCA_905235755.1 uncultured Clostridia bacterium | reverse complement strand
GTCCTCCGCCTTTTCGATCGCGTCGATATCGGAGCCGAGCAGTTTCACGCCGTACTTGTCAAGTACGCCGCTGCGCGAAAGCTGCATTGATATTGTAAGTCCCGTCTGGCCGCCTATGCCGGCAAGCAAGCCGTCGGGGCGCTCTTTTTCGATTATGCGCGCGACCGTCTCGGCGTTCAGCGGTTCGAGATATATTTCGTCGGCGAGATGTTTGTCCGTCATTATCGTCGCGGGGTTGGAGTTCACGAGCACGGTGTTGATGTTCTCACTGCGCAAAATGCGGCACGCCTGTGCGCCCGCATAGTCGAATTCCGCCGCCTGACCTATCACGATAGGACCGGAGCCGATGACGAGCACCTTTTTTATACTGTTATCGCGGGGCATCAGCCATTCACCTCCATCATCTCACAAAAACGCTCGAAAAGAAATTCCGCGTCGTGCGTGCCCGACGCCGCCTCGGGATGAAACTGCACCGAAAAAGCGTTCAGCTCCGGGTACTCGTATCCCTCGTTTGTACCGTCGTTCGGGTTGATGAATATCTCTCGCGCGCCATAGATCTCTCCCGTCGCCGCATAGCCGTGGTTCTGGCTTGTGATATACGTCCGCGTGCCGCAGACGTCGCGCACGGGCTGATTGACTCCGCGATGACCGTACGGCATCTTCACGGTCTTTCCGCCCGCGGCTATGGCGAGAAGCTGATGACCGAGGCAAATGCCGAACAAAGGTATTTTGCCGAGCATTTTCTTTATCTCGGCGATAGGACCGACGTTTTCGGCCGGATCGCCCGGACCGTTTGACAGCATAACGCCGTCAAAGCCGCCGTTAAGTATAGTCTCCGCCTTCACATTATACGGAAATTCCGTAACGGTGCAGCCGTATTTTCGCAGACATCTCGTTATATTGTTTTTCGCGCCGTAATCGATAAGCGCGACGCGGTGTTTTTCGTCGCCGAAAGCATCGAACGTCCGCACGTTCTTGCTGCTGACAGCCGCGACCGCTCCGCTTACGCGGTACGCCCTTATCTCATCGAGACTGTCCGGAACGCGCGAACAAATGGCGGCGTTCATCGTGCCGCCGGTGCGGATCTTGCGCGTTATCTCGCGCGTGTCGACGCCGCATATACCGGGGATGCCGTTCTCTTTCAAAAATTTATCAAGCGTGCCTTCGCTTCTGAAATTCGAAGGCTCGTCGCAGATATATTTCGCCACATAGCCGAAAAGCGCGGGCTTACCCTCGCAGTCGGCCGTTATCATGCCGTAATTGCCTATCTGCGGGAACGTCTGCATGACTATCTGCCCGTAATAACTCGGATCGGTCAGCGTCTCGATGTATCCGCACATTCCCGTCGTAAAAACAAGTTCGCCTATGCTGTCGGTATCCGCGCCGAATCCCTCGCCCTCATATACCGTGCCGTCGGCAAGTACAAGATATTTTTTCATATTACCTCTTATTTGCTGCAAGGCGGTATCATTTACCGCCCAAACATTGAACGAGCACCGCCTTTTGCGCGTGCAGGCGATTTTCCGCCTCTTCGAATATCTCCTTTGCGTGCGCTTCGAACACGTCCGCCGTTATTTCTTCGCCGCGGTGAGCCGGCAGGCAGTGCAGAACCATCGCGTCGCTTTTCGCCGCTTTCATCACGGACGAATTGATCTGATAGCCGTCAAACGCCTTTTTGCGTATCTCGGCTTCGCCCTCCTGTCCCATCGACGCCCAAACGTCCGTGTACATGACGTCGGCGTCCTTTGCCGCCTGATAAATGTCCTCGGTGCATTCAAATTCGCCGTTTTCGTTCGCCCATTTCATTATATCGGCGTCGGGCAGATAACCGCTCGGGCACGCGACGGAGACCTTCATTCCCGTCTTTATGCCGCCGACGATGAGCGAATTCGCCATATTGTTGCCGTCGCCGACAAAGCAGAGCTTTTTGCCCGACAGCGTGCCTTTGCACTCGCGCACGGTCATAAGATCCGCAAGCACCTGACACGGATGACAATAGTCTGTCAGTCCGTTGATCACCGGAATACTTCCGTACTCGGCGAGCTTTTCGACGTCGCTCTGATCGAACGTGCGTATCATTATGCCGTCGAGGAAGCGCGACAGCACGCGCGCCGTATCTTCGATCGGCTCGCCGCGCCCGATTTGCAAGTCGTGCGACGACAGAAACAGCGCGTATCCGCCGAGATCGTACATTCCGACCTCAAACGAGACTCTCGTGCGCGTCGAAGATTTGGCGAATATCATCCCGAGCGTTTTACCCTCGAGGATGTGGTGCTTTATACCGTTCTTTTTCTCGTATTTGAGCTGATCGCCGAGATTCAGCGTCTTTTGTATCTCTTTTGTGGACAAGTCCATAAGTTTAAGCAGATGTTTCACTTAGCCGCGGCCTCCTTTATCACTTCAATTCCTTTTTTCAGCAGTTCAAACGGGATATTCAGCGCAGGGAGCAGGCGCAGTTTTTCCTTTGCCTTTATGGGCAAAACTCCCTTTTCTATGCAAGCGCTTATCACGTCGGCGACGGGCTTTTCCGTCTCGACGCCTATCATAAGTCCGAGTCCCGTCACGCTCTTTATGCCCTTTGCGCCTTCAAACGCGTCAAAGACGTATTTGCTTTTTTGCTTAACTTCGTCAAGCAGTTTTTCGTCGATGCGCGATATTATCGAGCACGCTCCGGCGCAGCATACGGGATTGCCGCCGAACGTCGATCCGTGCGATCCCGGCGTCAGCGTGTCCTTGACCTTTTCTCCCAGCAGCGTCGCGCCTATCGGCAAGCCGCCGCCGAGCCCTTTTGCCGTCGTGACGATGTCGGGCGTGATTCCATAGTTCATATATGCGTAAAGCTCGCCCGTGCGGCCGTTGCCCGTCTGCACCTCGTCACATATCGTCAGAATGTCGTTTTCCTTTGCGATACGGTCGATGAGTTCGATAAAACTCTTGTCGAGCGGGAGCACGCCGCCCTCGCCGCGCACGATCTCAAACATTATCGCAGCAACTTTATTCTCCTTGACGCATTTTTCAAGCGTCGACGGATCGTCGGGATCCGCATACGCAAAGCCCGGCATCAGCGGCAAGAAGTCCTTGTGCATGGCGTCCTGCCCCGTCGCCGCGAGCATAGCCATAGTCCTGCCGTGAAAACTGTTTTTCATCGTTATCACAGTAAAATATTCCGCGCCCTTTTTCTCGGCGGCGTACTTGCGCGCGACTTTGACCGCCGTTTCGTTCGCCTCGGCGCCGCTGTTTGAAAAGAACACCTTTTTCATGCCCGTTCTTTTGCACAGCATCTGCGCGAGCGTCGCGCACGGATCGCTGAAATACAGGTTTGATGTGTGTTGGAGCTTCCCCAGCTGATCCGTCACGGCCGCCTGCCACTCCTTGTCGGCTATGCCGAAGGAATTTACGGCTATTCCCGAATTGAGATCTATATACTCCTTGCCGTTAACGTCATATACGAGCGAACCCGAGCCGCGCACCAGTTCCACGGGAAAGCGCGCGTATGTGTTCGCCACATATTCAAAATCTTTTTCTTTTATACCCATTGTTCTCTCCTCGTTTATACGAACATCGTTCCCATGCCCTCGTCTGTGAGCAGTTCGATGAGTATCGAGTGCGGAACGCGCCCGTCGATGATAAATACCTTTTTGACGCCGCGGCGTATCGCCTCAATGCAGCACTCGATCTTCGGTATCATGCCGCCGGATATTATGCCTTCATTTATAAGCTCGGGCGCGTCGCTGACGTATATCTTGCTTATCAGCGACGACGGATCGTTTTTGTCGCGCAGTATGCCCGCTATGTCCGTCATTGAGATAAGACTCTCCGCGCCTATCGTACCCGCGATGCGCGCCGCCGCCGCGTCGGCGTTGATGTTGTATACGTTGCCGTCCGAGTCACAGCCCACCGACGATATGACGGGGATATATCCCTTTTCCAGCACGTCGAGCACCGGCTTTATGTTCACGTTCGTTATGTCGCCGACATATCCGAGTTTGTCATTTACGGGTTTCGCCTCGATCATATGTCCGTCGATGCCGCAAAGTCCGACGGCGTTGCCGCCTTTAAGGTGAAGCAGATTTACAAGGTTCTTGTTTATCTTTCCCGCAAGCACCATCTGCACGATATCGACTGTCTCTTTGTCCGTGACGCGCAGTCCGTCGACAAACTCGCTCTTTTTTCCGACGCGGTCCATCATTTCCGTTATTTCGGGGCCTCCGCCGTGAACGAGCACTACCTTGATCCCGATAAGCGACAAAAGCACGATGTCGCCCATGACGGCGTCTTTGAGCTCGTCGTTTATCATGGCGTTGCCGCCGTATTTGACGACTACTATCTTATTATAATATTTTTGAATGTACGGCAGCGCGTGTATAAGTATTTCGGCGCGCTCGGCGTTTGATATATCCATATTTTTCTCCTTTTATCACGTGCGGTAGTCGCCGTTTATTTTGACGTAATCGTATGTGAGATCGCATCCCCACGCCGTCGCGGAAGCGTCGCCTTCTCCGAGGGTGACGAGTATATCTATTTCGCTTTCGCTGAGTATCGCTTTTGCCTTTTCCTCGGAAAAAGGAACGCCCGAGCCGTCCGCGCAAACGGTTATGTCGCCCGCCTTTGACGAAAAGACTACTCCGACTTTCGTCACGTCTACGTCTGCGCCGCTGTACCCTATCGCGCACAGCACGCGCCCCCAGTTGGCGTCGGCGCCGAACATCGCCGCCTTGACGAGCGAGGAGCATATCACGCTCTTTGCGACTGTTTTGCCGTGTTCGCCGCGCCGCTGACCTTGCATTCGACCATTTTCGTCGCGCCCTCGCCGTCTGCCGCTATCATGCGGCAAAGCGGAACGGTGACCGCGCGCAGTGCGGCGCAAAACTGCTCAAAATCCTCGCCGTATTCCGTTATCTCTTTGTTGCCCGCCATGCCGTTTGCCATAACGGAGACCATATCGTTTGTCGACGTGTCGCCGTCGACGCTGACCATATTGAACGAATCCTTTACATCGGCTTTCAGCGCCGCGTCAAGCATTTTCGCCGATATCGCGCAGTCTGTCGTCAGAAATACGAGCATCGTCGCCATATTCGGATGTATCATGCCCGAACCCTTGGCGATGCCGCCGATTTTGCACTTTACGCCGCCGACCTCAAACGACACGGCTATCTCTTTAAGCTTCGTGTCCGTCGTCATTATCGCTTCGCCCGCGGCGGAAGATCCGTCTGAGGCAAGTCCTTTCGCAAGCGACGGTATGCCCGCGGCGATCGGCGATATTTCGAGCGGCTGACCGATGACGCCCGTCGAAGCGACGATGACGTCGTCGGCCGATATGCCGAGCTCGTCCGCCAGAAGCGCGCTCATCTGCTCCGCTATACAGGTGCCGTTTGCGTTACACGTATTCGCGTTGCCGCTGTTGCATATCATAGCCTGCGCCGTGCCGTCTGACAGGTGCGCCTTTGTCACGACGAGCGGCGCGCCTTTGACGAGATTTGTCGTATAAACAGCCGCCGCCGCCGCTTTTTTTTCACTGAATATCAGCGCGAGGTCGCGCTTTGTATGGCTGCGGCGTATACCGCAATGCACTCCGTTCGCTTTAAATCCGGTCGCGGCGCAAACGCCGCCTTCAATATATTTTATCATTTTTATTCCCCCGTAACAAGTCCGTCTGTCATATTTGCCCCGCGCATAATGTTGAGGCATTGCAGGGCCGCGCCCGACGCGCCCTTGCCGAGATTGTCAAATCTCGAAACGAGCAGTATGCGTTCTCCGTTGCCGTATACGCCGACTTTCATATCGTCTCTGCCCGCCATGGCGACCGCCGACAAAAATCCGTCGTCGTCGGCGCTGTCGTCGTACTTGACAAGGCCGCCTTTGTATGTGCTTTTGTAAATTTCCTTTATATCTTCCGCCGTGCCGCGTATGTCCGATGCGAAAAGCGGCACCGTAACTTCCATTCCCGAATAAAAATCCGCCACTATCGGGCAAAACGCAGGCGCATTGTCGAGCCCCGAAATTTTCGTCATCTCGGGCAGGTGCTTGTGCGTCTGTGTGAGAGCGTATTGGCGCGGCGCGCCGTAAAGCGTCGGTCGATCGGCGTCGCCGTAAGCGGATATCATCTTTTTGCCGCCGCCGCTGTATCCCGTCAGCGAAAAAGCCGACAGCAGAGCGTCTTTTTTTATGACTCCCGCTTTTACAAGCGGATACACGAGCGCTATAAATCCTCCGGCGTGGCAGCCCGGTACGGCGACGCGCTTCGACGAAGCTATCGCGTCATAATGCGCCGCCGACAGCTCCGGAAAGCCGTACGCCCATCCGAATGACACGCGGTGCGCCGTCGAGGTGTCGATTATCGCGGTGTTCGGGTTTTCGACCATCGCCACAGCCTCGCGCGCCGCGTCGTCCGGCAAACAAAGAAACGAAAAATCACTCTCGTTTATCGCCGCCTTTCGGCTCGATATGTCTTTTCTCTTTTCCTCCGGCAGTCTTATTATCTCTATTCCGCCGAGCGTTTCGAGCCGCTCGTATATTCGCAGACCGGTCGTGCCCGCGCTGCCGTCAACAAATACCTTAACCACTTATATTCTTCCTTACAAATTCAAGTTGTGCGTCTATCGACGCTTTGCCGCAGCCGCCGACGCTCCCGCGGCGCGCGATGCAGTTTTCGAGTTTTATCGCGTCGTATATGCCGTCGTCGAAAAGCTCGCTTTTCGATTTATATACATCTATCGGCAGCATATCGAGAGTCGTGTCGTTGTCTATGCAGTACGCGACAAGCTCGCCCGTGATCTTGTACGCCGAGCGGAAAGCCATTCCTTTGCCGACGAGGTAGTCGGCGCAGTCGGTGGCGTTGATAAATCCTTTTTTCGCCGCGCGGTACATATTCTCTTTTTTGACTTTCATCGTTGAGATCATCGGAGCGAATATCGACAGGCATTTTTTCGTCGTATCGACGGCGTCGAATATCGCCTCTTTGTCCTCTTGCATATCCTTGTTATACGCGAGCGGAAGTCCTTTGAGCATCGTAAGCAGCGCCGTCAGGTCGCCGTACACCCTGCCCGTCTTGCCGCGCACGAGTTCCGCCATGTCGGAGTTTTTCTTCTGCGGCATTATGCTCGACCCCGTCGTGTATGCGTCGTCGAGCTCGATAAACGAAAATTCCCACGACGACCAGAGTATCATCTCCTCGGCGAGCCGCGAGAGATGCATCATGCATATCGAGAGCGCCGATGCGATCTCGACCGCGTAGTCGCGGTCCGACACGCCGTCAAGGCTGTTCAGACACACGCCGTCAAAACCGAGTTTTTCCGCGGTGAATTCGCGGTCGATCGGATACGTCGTTCCGGCGAGCGCGCAGCATCCGAGCGGCGAATAGTTCATGCGCTTGACAGCGTCAGAGAGCCGCGAGCGGTCGCGGCAAAGCATCATCGCGTACGCGAGCAGCTGATGACCGAACGTTATCGGCTGCGCGCGTTGAAGATGAGTGTACCCCGGCATGACCGTTTCCGCGTGCTCTTCCGCCTTGTCGGCGAGCGCGGCGATAAGAGTGCATATGAGCGCGTCGATCTCCCTGCACTCGTCGCGCAAATACATTCGGATGTCGAGCGCGACCTGATCGTTGCGGCTGCGCGCCGTGTGGAGCTTCTTCCCCGCTTCGCCTATACGCGCGGTGAGCTCGCTCTCGATGAACATATGTATGTCCTCGCCGCCATTGTCAAAAGTGAGCGCGCCGCTGTTTATATCGTCGAGTATCGTTTTAAGACCGTCCTTTATCGCCGCCGCGTCGGAGGACGATATTATCCCCTGTTTAAGCAGCATTTCGGCGTGCGCCGTCGAGCCCGCTATATCATATTTATAGAGGCGGCGGTCAAAATGAAGCGACGAATTGAAATCGTCGGCCTCCGCCGATGTCGCCTTTTGCGAGCGTCCCGCCCAAAGTTTATCCGAAGGCATATCTTTCTCCTTAAAATGATGTGTTTAGAGTTTATTTCTTTCCGTCGACCATCGCCTGGACCTTTATCGGCAGACCGTAAAGGTTGATGAATCCCTCGGCGTCCTTTTGATTATAATCACTTTCGCCGAAAGTTGCAATACTTTCGCTGTAAAGCGAATACTCGCTCCAAATTCCCGCTTTGATGATGTTGCCCTTGTAGAGTTTGAGTTTCACTTTTCCCGTGACCTTTTCCTGCGTCTTGTCGACGAACGCCGAAAGCGCTTCGCGCAGCGGCGTGAACCACTGACCGTTATATACGAGCTCGGCGAACGTTATCGAAAGGCGCTGTTTTTCGTGAAGCGTCAGCTTGTCAAGGCAGACCGTTTCAAGCGCCTCATGCGCTTTGTAGAGTATCGTTCCGCCCGGGGTTTCGTATACGCCGCGGCATTTCATGCCGACGAGGCGATTTTCAACGATGTCGATGATGCCGATGCCGTTGGCGCCGCCTATCTCGTTCAGCTTTAAAATAATGTTCTTCGCGCTCATCTTCTCGCCGTCAAGCGCCACGGGGACTCCCTTTTCAAAGTCGAGCGTGATGTAAGTCGGCTTGTCGGGCGCGGACAATGGCGAAACGCCCATTTCGAGAAAGCCCTCTTTCTCGTACTGCGGCTCGTTGCCGGTGTCTTCGAGGTCGAGACCTTCGTGAGAGAGGTGCCAGAGGTTTTTGTCCTTTGAGTAATTCGTCTCGCGGTTGATCTTAAGCGGAACGTTATGCGCCGCCGCGTAATCTATCTCCTCGTCACGCGACTTGATGTCCCATTCGCGCCACGGCGCTATGATCGGCATATTCGGAGCGAAGTGCTTTATCGCAAGCTCGAAACGCACCTGATCGTTGCCCTTGCCCGTGCAGCCGTGGCAGATGGCGTCGGCGCCCTCTTTGAGCGCGATATCAACAAGTCCCTTTGCGATGCACGGACGGGCGTGGCTCGTGCCGAGCAGATAATCCTCGTATACGGCGCCCGCCTTCATCGTCGGAATTATGTAGTTGTCCACGTAGTCGTCGGTGAGGTCGAGAACGTACAGTTTCGACGCGCCCGTTTTGAGCGCTTTTTCTTCAAGCCCTTCAAGCTCGTCCGCCTGTCCGACGTTGCCCGAAACGGCGATGACTTCGCAGCCGTTGTAGTTTTCTTTCAGCCACGGGATTATTATGGAAGTGTCAAGCCCTCCGGAATATGCGAGTACAACTTTCTTTATGTCTGTTTTTTTCATGGTTTGCTCCTTTTTTGAATGTGTGTTTTTTGAATAATTATGCAACACATTTTACACATTAATTTATTTATTGTCAAGAGGTTTTTTGCATTTTCTGAATATTTTTGCATTATTTTTTGCAAAATATGCATTTTTGACGTATAAACCGTTTTCTATGCATTTTAAATGTCGGGAAGCCGTATTTTTCCCATGACAAAAAATTTTTTCTAAATCTTCTCAAAACCTATTGACAAAATAGGAATTAAGAGTTAAAATGGTCTCAACACTCCGATAGACGCGGTCATAAACGCGTCGGAGCGAGGAGGAATGATCAATGAAAACGATAAAAAAGGTATTTCGATGTTGACGCCGGAAACGCAGGACAGGAAAACACCACAAACCATATTTTACCATAAACCATAAGGAGATTTTAACAATGTCTAAAATTTACACATCTGCCGACCAGCTCGTCGGAAAAACACCGCTTCTCGAACTCACACACATAGAAAACGAAGAGGGACTTAAAGCAAAAATCCTCGCAAAACTCGAATATTTCAACCCGGCAGGCTCGGTAAAAGACCGTATCGCAAAAGCGATCATCGACGACGCCGAAGCGTCCGGAAAACTCAAACCGAACTCAACGATCATCGAGCCCACGTCGGGCAACACGGGCATAGGTCTCGCGGCGATAGCGGCGGCGAGAGGCTATAAGATGATAATCGTTATGCCCGAAACGATGAGCGTCGAACGCCGTCAGCTCATCAAGGCGTAC
>CAJONA010000069.1:0-6397 GCA_905235755.1 uncultured Clostridia bacterium | reverse complement strand
AAAGGTATGAAGGGCGCGATCGCAAAAGCAAACGAACTCGCCGAAAGCATCCCCGACAGCATCATAGCGGGGCAGTTCGTAAATCCCGCAAACCCCAAGGCGCACTTTGAAACGACAGGTCCCGAGATCTACGAGGACACGGACGGCAACGTCGACATCTTCGTCGCCGGCGTAGGCACGGGCGGCACGGTAACGGG
This sequence comes from uncultured Clostridia bacterium, assembly GCA_905235755.1. GTDB lineage: Bacteria > Bacillota > Clostridia > Oscillospirales > CAG-272 > RGIG6816. Next base: position 6,200 of record CAJONA010000069.1, on the reverse strand, counting down.
CGTCGGCGAATACTTAAAGAGCAAAAATCCGAACGTAAAGATAGTCGCGGTAGAGCCCGCAACTTCGCCTGTGCTTTCGCAAGGCGTAGCCGGCCCGCACAAGATACAGGGCATCGGCGCGGGATTCGTTCCCGACGTACTCAACACGTCGATCTATGACGAGATCATCACCGTTACGAACGAAGACGCGTTCGCAACGGGAAAACTGATCGGAAAGAAAGAAGGCGTGCTCGTCGGCATATCTTCGGGCGCGGCTACATACGCGGCGATACAGCTTGCAAAACGTCCCGAAAACGAGGGCAAGAACATCGTGGTCCTGCTCCCCGACACGGGCGACAGATACCTGTCCACACCGCTTTTCGCGGATTGATATAAAAGATCACCGACGCTGCAAAACGGCGTCGGTTTTTTTATATATTGACATCGGCGCGAAAAAGCCTTATAATATTTACATCGATAGATATTAAGGACAGAAAAATGACAAAAGCACTCATCGCCATGAGCGGCGGCGTGGATTCGAGCGTCGCCGCATATATAACAAAAGAAAACGGCTACGACTGCATCGGATGCACGATGAAGCTGTATAACAACGAGGACGCCGGAATTTCAAAAGGTCACACCTGCTGTTCGCTCGACGACGTCGAGGATGCGCGCAGCGTCGCGTACAGTCTCGGCATGCCGTATTACGTGTTCAATTTTTCCGATGATTTCAAAGAAAAGATAATATGCAAATTCATCGAAAGTTATGAGCGGGGGCGTACGCCGAACCCGTGCATCGACTGCAACAGGTATATGAAATTCGACAAGTTGTACGAGCGCGCCAAGGTGCTCGGGTGCGAGTATGTCGTCACCGGTCATTACGCGAGGATAGAAAAGAAAAACGGCAGATTTATACTTAAAAAGGCGGTCGACGCGTCAAAAGATCAAAGCTACGTGCTGTACTCGATGACGCAGGAACAGCTCGCGCACACACTTTTCCCGCTCGGAGAGCTTTGCAAAAGCGAGACGCGAGAGATAGCGGACAGGCACGGATTTGTCAACGCGAAAAAGCCGGACAGCCAGGATATATGTTTTGTCCCCGACGGCGACTACGCGAAGATAATCGAGCTCCACACGGGCAAAAAATACGAATCAGGAGACTTTGTCGACAAAAGCGGAAACATCCTCGGCACGCACCGCGGGATAATCCGCTACACTATAGGTCAGCGCAAGGGTCTCGGCATATCGGCGAGCGAGCCGCTGTACGTCTGCGGAATTGACACCGAGAACAACACCGTTACTCTCGGTGAAAACAGCGATCTTTTTTCGACAACGCTTACCGTCGGCGACTTCAACTGGATCTCCGGCGAAGCGCCGAGCAAGCCGTTCAGAGCGAGCGCGAAAATACGGTACAGACAAAAGGAACAGCCGGCGACGGTCTGCCCTATTGATGGCGGAGATGTCAAAATAGTATTCGATGAGCCGCAGCGCGCGATCACGCCCGGTCAGGCGGCGGTGCTCTACGACGGAGAAATCGTCCTCGGCGGCGGCACGATCTTGTAATTTATACAAATGTATTATATATTTTATACAAACGAATAAAACAAAAGATCCCGACCGAGTCGGGATTTTTTGTATATCAATAAAATATTCTCGTTCCTTGTGCCTGCGTGATCTTGATCTTCACTTTTCTGTTAAACGGTGCAAAATCCGTCATATAAAACGTGAACATTCCGTCGATTGGACTGAACGAGCCGCGCATTCCTTCGGCATAAATATGCTTGCAGAAAACATCTTCAAGCGTCAGCACCGCACCCTCATAGCTTTCAAATCTTGCCGTGCCGCGTTTTCCGAACGCATTGGCACCCGCTCGTGTGAGCATCGCGGCGTCGCCGATCTCGACGAGCAAGCCGGGGTTAAATGCGAATTCGATCTTCGTCGGGACATTCTCGCAGCCGTCGACGCTTATACCGAGCTCCGCGCCGTCCTCGCAAAAATCGAGCGTCGCGGTCATTTTAAGGTCTTGCTGCTGCACCGCCTTGCGCGCGTTGTAATCGATGCTCCAATAGTCGTTTGTATTCTCGCCCGGATCGTCGAGCGGCAGCTTGTACTCGCCGTGAGCGATCATCGTCATTTTGTAGCCGCTATCCGTCTTTTCGAGCTTGTCGGGAATGAATTGCGCCACCGCGAAGAATGATGAGCACATTCTGACCGCGACTTGCATCCCGGCCGCCTCGATCTGCAAAAAGCTGGGATTTTTCGCCAAAAACGAGAACGTCGCCGTATCGTTTTTCATCCTGACTATATTGGATTTCGGCTGATAAAGTTCGTACGTCTTCGGCAAAGCGGGAATATCGGTGTTGAATTCTTTTCTTTTAAGTTCGGGGTATTCCAAAAAATATTCAAGATCGACGCGCGGTCTGCCGCCATGTGCGTTCGCGTTCTTCATAATCTCGGCGGCGATGGCTGCATAGCGATCCTCGCCCGTCAGATATGCGGTGAGCAGGTACTGAGAGAAATATATGTCCGCATAATATTTCGTCGCCTTGTAAAACATCTGCTGACTGCCGACCTCGCCCTTGTCCTTGCGGCGCGAGTTCTGCGTGAACATCGAAAAATCGTCGTTGATATAATACGTCATCAAATCGAGATTTCTACAGACGGCGTCGAGAAAATCCCTGTTTTTTGTCTGCTCGTATATGCCGAGAAAGACGTGATCGCAGTGCCTGTTGTACATTCCCGCAGAGCGCTCGGAAAATTCACCGCATTCGTCGCAGTCGATTTTTTCCGCGATGTATTTTTGCGCCTTTTGCATATACGGCTCGCAGTCTTTGAAGTCGAGCACGGCGCATCCCTGAAGTATGGCCGCCGTCTCTACCCACCGGTGATTGGGCGTGTGAAAACCGCCGTGAAGACATCCGTCAAGAAGCCGTCTTATCACGCCGCACAATATTTCAAACGTTTTCCTGTCGTCATCACCGTCAGCGAGATTTTTCTTCATGTTCAGCGCGCAGAGCGACATATGTTCAAGTCCGAATTGCTCAGCCGTGTGGAAATTTGTCTCGAGCATATCGACGGTGCCGTCGGGATGTATTTTTTTGTCGAGCGCCGCGCAGCCGTCTTTAATTGCATCGAGCATTTTTTTGCTGTGATAATACCGGCTGTCTTCACATGCGTAAAGCGTCGACGCTATCGCGATGCGTCCGATGTCTCCGCCGACGTCGCCGAGCATATTAAAGGACGCAAACGTGCCGTACATCATACTGTTCGGATCGGTTACCGTAAAACGCGGTCTCAACGACTCGATGTCCTTCTCATAAGCGCGAACAGCCGACATATATTCGTTAAAAAAGTTCATTTTTGCCTCCGCAAGAGGATATTTCCGTAATTTCCACGCCATTATATCATTTATAATGTGTTTTGTCAACTCAAATGAATATAATTATAAATGCTTTTATTAAAAAATCCGATATTAAAATTGACAAATCATTTCTTATATGTTAAAATGAAAAAAACACTGTAAACAGGAGGAAAAATACCATGGAAGAAAACAAAACAAAATGTTCGTTTTGTGAATTTTTGGGGAAGATGGTCCTCAAAGCGGCAGCGGTGATCTCGGTATTCGCCGCAATAAACATTCTTTTGACAAAAGTCTTTAATAAAAAGATCAGCGTTCAGGTTGCAATAGACGACATCGACGGATCGGAAGAGAACGAAGCCGAGTGCAAAGAAGCGGAAGAAGACGAAAATACCGAAGAAGAATAATACAGACGCTTTAAAAGGAAATTATTTTATGAATTTTGCTATAATCGGATACGGCGGCATGGCCGGATACCATGAAAGAAAAATCAAAAGCGTAAAGGAACAGGGTTTTGACGTCGACGTCATCGGCGTTTACGACATCGACACTGCGCGCCTTGACGTCGCGCGCGAACACGGGCTTATCGCTTACGAAAGCGCCGACGCGCTCCTTTCAGACAAAAATGTAGACGCGGTGCTTATAGCCACGCCGAATAATTTTCACCGCGAGTACACCGTGCGCGCGGCAAACGCGCACAAGCACGTCATTTGTGAAAAGCCGATAACCCTTTCGAGCGAAGAAGCAAAGCAGATGTACGACGCGGCGAAGAAAAACGGCGTTTTATTCGAGGTTCATCAAAATCGCCGCTGGGACAGGGACTTTGTGACCGTAAAAAAGCTCTACGATGAGAAAACGCTCGGCAAAGTATACCGTTTTGAATCGCGCGTTATGGGATCGAACGGCATCCCCGGGGAATGGCGCCGCAAAAAAGCGTGCGGCGGCGGCATGATGCTTGACTGGGGCGTCCACATGATAGATCAGGCGCTGTATATGGTGAAGGAGAATATCACCGATATATACTGCCGTATGTCGTATATTCTCGGCGAGGACTGCGACGACGGATTTGAGCTTGACATCGGCTTCGAATCCGGACTTGTATATCGCATAGTCATCGGCACGAACACGTTTATCCCTCTGCCTCGCTGGCAGGTCTACGGCACGAACGGAACGGCGACGGTAAAAGACTGGAACGCCGCAAACGGCTGCCAATACACAATCGTCAAGGAGCGCGTTGAGGAAGGTCTGCGCGGCATCGAGGCGGGCAACGGATTCACAAAGACAATGAGCCCGCGCTCCGAAAAATCGATAACGCAATATTCAATTCCTCTCGACGAGCCGGACTTTATCGGGTTTTATCAGAAGTTCATCGAGGCGGCAAAAGGCAACGAAGAACCGTTTGTCAAGGAGGCCGAGGTCATGCGCGTGATGAAAGTTATGGAGCTGGCATTTGAATCGGCAAGGACGAACACGGTCATAAAAGAAACATTTTGATATTTAAATAATTCAATATATGGAGGAAGTATGAAACTCAGCGTGGTATCAAGCGTTTTCGGCGGAATGTCTCTCGACGAAGCGCTCAAATTTCTCTCATCACACGGCGTTACACAGCTCGAACTCGGCGTCGGCGGTTATCCCGGGACGGCGCTCGCCGACGCAAAGATTTTGGTTAAAGACGATAAAAAAAGAAACGAGCTTACGTCTACGTTTAAAAAATACGGCATGAGCATATCGGCGCTTGCCGTTCACGGCAACTGCGTGCATCCGAACAAAGAGATACGCGACTCGTTCGAAGCGGATTACCGTGCCGCGTGCGAGCTCGCGGGAATGCTCGGCATCGACACATTGATCACGTTTTCGGGCTGTCCCGGGAGCGACAAAGACGCAAAACAGCCGAGCTGGGTGACATGCGCATGGCCGCCGGAATACCTCGACGAGCTCGATTATCAGTGGAACGAGGTCCTCATTCCGTATTGGAAAGAAGCCGCGGCGTTTGCGGCGGCTCACGGCGTCAAAAAGATCGCGCTTGAAATGCACCCGGGATTTTGCGTATACAATCCCGAGACGTGTTTGAAGCTCCGCGCTGCTGTCGGCAATATTATAGGCGCAAATCTCGATCCGTCGCACCTCATATGGCAGGGCATGGATATACCCGAGGTCATTCGCACGCTCGGCGACGCCGTGCTGTATTTTCACGCGAAAGACACGGAGCTTATCGACGCGAACATCCGCAAAAACGGCGTGCTCGACACAAAGCATTACAGCGACCTTATGGGGCGCAGTTGGGTATTCCGCACGGTAGGATACGGCCACGGCGCGGAATTCTGGTCAAAGGTGATAAGCACACTCAAAGTCGTCGGCTATGACGGGACGATCTCGATTGAACACGAGGACGCGCTGATGACGCCGCTCGAAGGACTGTCGAAGGCGATATCGTTCCTCGATAAGATAATCATAAAAGAAACAGCCACGGATATGTGGTGGGCATGAAATGGCAGCGCCGCTCAAACGAGCGTCGCTTTTCTTTTTTGTAAGTTATTTTTTTCTTTTATCGCTTTTTTCTCGCACGATGCGTTATTTCTCTCGCGCCGTGCGCGGGAGAATGTACTTTTCTTGCTTCTGCAAGAAAGCGCCGCTTTTCTCGCGCCGTAAGCGAAACAGTGCACTTTTCTTTATCTGAAAGAAAAGTGCATCAAAAGAAACAGACAAGCGTGCCGCTTGACCGCCGGTGTAGTGCAGATAAAGCCGAGAGAATACGTCGTTCGCCCTCGCCTGAAACGGGAACCCCCAACGCTCTCAAGTTCGCGTCGGGGAACCCCTACAACGTCGTCGCACCGCTCCTTTGGTTTCTAAATTTTGCTCC
>CAJONA010000068.1 GCA_905235755.1 uncultured Clostridia bacterium | reverse complement strand
GTTGAACTTGTGATCGTTATTGCGATAATAGCGATACTTGCGGCGGTACTTATCCCGACATTCTCGAATGTGATCAAGCAGGCAAATCTCAGCAACGATCAGTCTATGATCCGCAATATGAACACAACTCTGGCGACGTCTAAAATACTGCAGAACGGCTTTTCGTATGCCGGAGACGCTATCACGGCGCTCAATGCAAACGGCTTTATCGGAAAGTATACGCCGTATACCGCAGGTTATCATTACGGATATCATTTTGAATCCAATACAATGTATTTGATCGATGAAAGCAATGCGGTGGTATTCCCGAATTCGGACGTTTCGCTGTCCGATCTTTGGATAATTTGGAGCAACAATGCGGCCGATAAAGTAATCGGCGCGACAAAATACGTTTCGCTTGTCAATATCACGGATAATACGAGATATTATTATTCGACTTCGACTCACTTTGCGGCAGGGACAGATTACACATTGGATCTTGCAGGACATAAATGTTACCGAAACGCTCGATAATGTCACGGTCGTAAACGGCGTATTTATTTCAGGCGCAAAGCAGGGCGACAATCTCATCGAAATGGAGGCAGGCAGTGAAGACGATATCACGGAAGGAACATCGGAAACTCGCACAGTTGTTGAAAACAAAACTTTCGATTATAGTGAACCTCTCAGAGAAAAAGTTGAAGACACAGCCAACGTAACCTATAAAAACTGCTTTTTCTATAGTTGGCGGGGTTTAGACGGTAGAGTGATGAGCAACAATTTGACATTCGACGGATGTACGTTTATTGCGGCCGATAGTTATGTTTTCAATGTTCAAGGTGATGCAGATGGGAATGGTGATCCCAATCGTTACAAAGGAACACTTACCGTAAAAGATTGCACATTCATCAACTGTAAACGAGTATTTAACATACCGGTGTTTGTATACGGCGAAGATAATCCCGGAAAGATAATCATTACGGGCAACACATTCAACGCTGTCACGGATAAAGATAAAAGCGCAATACAGCTGATGCAACAAAAAGTTAATGCTGCCGCGGAAACAGGCACCAAGGGATATATCAACATAACCATTTCAAACAACAATTTCACAGAAATAGGATCGGATCAGGCAGGCATAATAACAATATACGACAATCTTATTCCGCTCGAAGGTCTTTCCGCCGACAATATAACATTTAGCGGCAATACCGTTGATTCGTCGATATCGAGCGACAAATATATCGTCAACAAGGACGGCAAGGCAGACAGCGCGTTTACTACATATCCATATAATATAACCGACTTCAAGTCCGCTTTGACAGCGAAATTCAACGCCGGCAAAAAATAATACCGCAAAAAATAACAAAAACATCTCCGCCACCAAAAAGGCGGAGATGTTTGCTTTTTAAATACAAATTGCACGAGCGCCATATATAAGAGCGTGCCGGGGATTATGCTGAGTATCAGGTTGTGCTTCCAAAGCTGCAGCCCTATAACGACGGCGGCGGCGATTATCTCGGGAAGCCCGAACGGCGAAGTGATGAAGTTCATCTCTCTCAGACAATAGACGACGAGCATTCCTATTATCGCGGGCGTCAGAACGTCGCCGAGATACGTTATGAATTTCGGCGTTTTCTCTTTTGAGCCGAATATTATAAACGGCGCAAATCGTATCGCTATCGTCGTCAGCGACATACAGGCGATAAGGAACGCGGTATGCGTATCATTCATTTATCTCGCCTCCTTTTTCAAGCTTTTTGCGGAGGGCGAAAAGTGCGAGCACGATGAGCATCATCGTCGGTATGAGGAAATATACCGAGCCGAACAAAATAAGACATATCACCGATATCAGCACGCCTGCCGTGGCAGGAGCGCGGTTTTCTTTTGTGCGGAACATCTCCGCAAACGTAGCTATGAATATCGCCGTCATCGAAAACTCGACGCCCTTTGAATCAAACGCGATCGCCGACGACAAGACGTTGCCCAGCACACTGCCGACTATCCAGTATATATGATTGAAAAGCGACACCAAAAACTGATATGTATGCTTGTCTTCGCCTTCGGGGTAGTGGCCGTCGCAGAGAAGCGAATATGTTTCGTCGGTGAGCGCAAAAATGAGATACCCTTTTTTCAGCCCTGTGCCGTTATAATGCTTTATCATCGGTATGCCGTAAAAAGCGTACCTGATGTTTACCATAAGCGTCGTTATAACGGCGGTCACAGGCGACGCCGCCTCGGCGATGAGCGTCGCGCCGACGTATTGCATAGTGCCCGAATATATCGTTATGCTCATAACGGCGGCCCAAATAACGCCGTATCCCGCTTTTTGAAGCAGTATGCCGAATCCTATGCCGAGAACGGTGTACCCCGCCAGAACGGGAAGCGACGTCTTGAACGCTTCGGCGACCACGTTTTTTGTCAAATTATGCTTTTTCATTGAATAATGCCGTAACCTTGTTTTTGCCTTTCTATAATATCGTCTTTACTTCGTCGAGACTCGATACGACGTGCTCCGCGCCGCCCGTGTCCGCGGCGGGCATTTCACCTTTGCGATACAGGCAGGTGTGCAGTCCGTATGACACTCCGCCCGCTATGTCCGACGACACGGAATCGCCGATGATGATGACTTCATCCGGCGTCAGAGACGGAAATTCGGCGGCGCGCAGCTCATCAAAACAGCGGTCGAAATATTCTTTGCTCGGTTTTGACGCGCCTACTTGCTCCGAGATGAAAAAGTGGGTGAAATAATCATACATCCTTCCGACGCGCAGTCGGTTTATCTGCTGCTCGTACGGACCGTTGCTTGCAACGCACAGCACATAGCGCCCTTTCAGATATTCCAGCAGCTCTATTGCGTGCGGCTCGGGGATAGCGCAGGTGAAAAGGCGCTCTCTGAAATAATGCTCAAATACCTCGCCGTCAAAGTCGATGCCAAGCTCCTTAAAAACCGCATTCCACCGCAGTTTGATAAGCTCGTCGAACGCGAGCGTTCCTTGCTCGATGCGCCTCCAAAGACCGTTGTTGACGTTTTCAAATATGTAAAACATGTCGTCCGAATACGGTTTTAGTCCGAATTTTTCAAAGCCCTCGCGCATGGCTGTTTTGACATATCCGGAAAAACTCAGCAAAGTGTTGTCAATATCAATAAATACAACTTTGATCATGCAATGTCTCCTGAATTTGTTTTTCGCTGTCTTATAATAAATATCGCCGCTCGACGCGCCTCGCTTTAAAGCGGCGAAAAAAACTAACTCCGCTTGCTCCCCGCGTCAAGGCGCCCTTTGTTTGCGGATCGTTTCATCAGTACAACGTAAATGACGAACAGCGAGGCGGCAAAACAAATGCCCGCCGGATAAGCGATACCCGATGACAGACCGAACCCCTCGCCCGCCATCAAAATGTAGGTAAGACTGACCGCAGACATGAATGTCGCCGGAAGCGCGGTCAGCAGGGAGCCGAATCTGTATTTGCCTTTTTGTACAAGATACGCCGTCGCTGTCCACAGCGAAATCATCGCCAAGGTTTGGTTGCTCCACGAAAAATAGCGCCAGATTATCTGAAAACCTTTGTCGTTCACAAGGGCAAACCACGTCAGCAGACCGCCGACGGCAAGCAGCGGGATAGTTATCAGCAATCGGTTTTTGATCTTCTTTTGATCCATGTGAAAAGTTTCCGCCAAAATCAGCCTTGCACTGCGAAAAGCGGTGTCGCCGGATGTGATGGGGCATATGATCACGCCCGCAACGGCAAGCACTCCGCCGAATACGCCGAGTACGCCCGTTGATATTTCATATACCACGTTTGAAGCGCCGCTCGCCAGCGCCTCGTTCAGAAGCTGAGTCGTGCCATAGAACGACACTCCCGCCGCCGCCCATACGAGCGCGATCACCGACTCGCTTATCATGGCGCCGTAAAAGACCTTTCTGCCGTCTTTTTCGGTTTTGATACACTTGGCGATCATCGGCGACTGGGTTGCGTGAAATCCCGAAACCGCGCCGCATGCAACAGTGATGAACATATACGGCCAGATCGGCGTGCCGTCCGGATGCAGGTTTTGAAGTGAAATCTCGGGGATCGTATATTTGCCGCCGGAAAAAACAATTCCGCCGATGACAGAGCCTGCCATTACGATCAGAAGCACACCGAAAATCGGATAAAGCTTTCCGATCAGTTTGTCTATCGGCAGCAGCGTCGCAAGTAAGTAATAAGCGAGGATGACAACAGCCCAAAAAGTCCCGTTCATCCGGTCGGGGGTGAGCTTGTCAAGCAAACCTGCGGGGCTGGTGACGAACACCGTACCGCATAGCACCAGAAGGACCACCGAGAAGACGCGCATCACCCATTTGGCGGCACTTCCCAGATATGTGCCCGACAGCTCGGCGATCGACGCGCCATTGTGCCGCGAGCTTATCATTCCGCTCATATAGTCGTGTACCGCACCGCCCAAAATGGAACCGAACACGATCCAAAGGAATACGACCGGGCCGAAAACCGCGCCCATCAGAGCGCCGAAGATCGGGCCGGTGCCGGCAATGTTCAGAAGCTGTATCAAAAACGCTTTCCACGTCTTCATCGGCACACAGTCCACGCCGTCGTTGATCGCAACGGCGGGCGTCGGTCTGTCGTCAGGCGCAAATATCTTTTCCGTCACTTTTCCGTAAACGATATAGCCTGCGATCAAAACCGCAAAAGAAATCAGAAGTGAAATCATAATAGAACCCCTCTTGAATATGTAATAAAATATATTAACTGCCGGAGCTGCCGACAGTGATTTTACAAATCGGAATTTATCCCCATACAGTCATTGCCAACGTTCCGCAAACCATAAGCAGCAACCCGACAAGCGCTTTTTTACTGAGCTTTTCATGGAAAACCACGTATGAGAAAATTATCGTAACCAAAATGCTCATCTTATCGATAGGCACAACGACGCTGACAATTCCGTTTTGAATAGCGTAATAATAGCAAAGCCACGAAGCTCCCGTCGTCACGCCCGAAAGCGAAATAAAGACGAGTTCTTTTTTGTCAATGTTTTTCAGTTTCTTTTGTTTTCCCTTGGCAAATACGATCAGCCATGCGATCACCAAAACAACGCCCGTTCTGATCGCCGTTCCGAGATTGGATTCAACGTCGGATATGCCTATTTTGGCAAATATAGTGGTAAGAGCCGCAAATACTGCCGAACCGACCGCATAAGGAAGCCACGCTCGTCGTATTTCCTTATTACTTTCATTTTTCTTGTCGATCATAAGGAATATGCCCACGGCAAGAAAAGCAGTGGAAATAAGTTTTATCGGCAAATTGTTAGTTTCTCCAAACAGGATAATAGCCAAAAGCACACTCAGAACGGTACTTGATTTGTCAATCGGTACGACTTTGTTTACGTCTCCGATTGACAACGCTTTGAAATAGCATATCCACGACGCGCCTGTTGACGCTCCCGAAAGAACAAGAAAAGCCAACGATTTTTTGTCAATTTGTGTTATCGTATTTGCCGAGCCGACGATAAACACCATGATCCATGAAAATATTAAGACAACGATCGTTCTTAATGCCGTTGCTATGTCAGAATCTGTCTTTTTGATCCCGCACTTTGCCAAAATGGTCGTCAGACCTGCGAAAAAAGCAGATAAAACTGCCATTAAAAGCCACAGCATATTATATGTCTCCAATCTGAATTCATCACTTTTTAATTCGGCTTTTTATTGCGTCACTGTCGACCTCGAAATTTAAGAGCATGACATTGAACCCGTATCTGTTCTATTGCCTCGGCAAAGCGGAATTTGTCAGCCGAGCTTATCACCGTTTTTAACAGCTTTGTCGGGGGTGATCAACACAACTCCGCCCTCACTGTATGTTCCCAGCACCAGCACCTCAGACATAAAATCGGCGATCTGTCTTGGCGGGAAGTTCACAACGGCAAGCACCTGCTTGCCAATCAACTCCTCCGGCTGATAACGGTCGGTAATCTGAGCAGAGGATTTCTTTATTCCGATTGCTTCTCCGAAGTCAACCTGCGGCTTTTTTGCTTTTTCAAATACTTTTGCATCGGTGATTGTTCCCACACGGATATCTGATTTCATAAAATCATCAAACGTTGCCATATTATCTCCTCATCCGCTCCCCGCCGCCGCTGATGGCAATGTGGGAGACTATTGCACACAAGCTATTTCGGCATTTCCGATTCTAAAAGTTGTATGTTTGTTTGTATAATTCAAACCGTTTTCTAAACATAAAATAACATCAATCACACCGCTATGAGTAACTAAAAGAACATCGCCATCGACATTAGCAGTATCTTTTTTAAATCTCTCCCATGCGGATTTTACTCTCTCATAAAAACTTTTTGGGCTTTCACCATTGGGATATTGCTGTCCCCATTCCAATGAGCTCCAATACAGGCCGGGATATTCTTTACAGGCTTGCTCTTTTGTCATTCCTGCCAAATCTCCATTATTTGTTTCTCTGAATTCCTTGACATAAGCAACTTTCAGATTAAGGCCCTCTGCGACGATTTCAGCCGTTTCCTTTGCACGTTCCAAATCACTTGAAAAGATATGTGTAATTTTATATCCTGCTCTAATAATTTCTTCACGGGCGAGTTTAGCTTGTTCTATTCCTATCGAGGACAATCCGGCATTGCTCCAGCCACCTAAGCGAGCATCATCGTCCTCACCATGTCTCATCAAAATAATCATCGCACATATCCTCCAAAACCTCTGACATCTAAATAGCCTACTCAATCCTCCGAATATTCCCGTTGATATGTTCTGTCGGAGCATTTTTCGCGGCCATTTTCGCTTTTCATCGCTGACGGCTAAATGCTAGAAAAGCCCAGAAATACGGTGCTTTTTCGCACCTCACCGGTCAACCCTCGTCATCAATACCACGCACTCGACGTGCCTTGCGGCAATTAGATTGACGTCTTTGATGCACTCAAACTTTTTCATTATTTTTTCTCTTGGGAAATGATTAATACGCTCGAAGGCTTACAAGAAAATCATAGCGGCAAACCGGAATTTGTTTACTCGAGTAAAAGAAGCTCATAGTTTCCGCCCTCAAACGTGATGTCGTTGCCATCAGCGTCCTTGTAAAATGAAACTTTCTCTGTTCCAGTCTGCCTAAAACCAAGAGAAGCCAACAGTCTGACCGATGGTGTGTTGTTCAAGGCAGTTCCCGCTGTAATATTGACTGCACCTTTGTCTTTCATAACGTCAAGCATTGAGGAAATGCTCTCCCTTGCATATCCTTTTCCATGATAGTTCGAATGGAAGCAATATCCAATTTCATATCCGTTTTCTCTTTTATTAAAAGCTACATAGCCGATTACAACATCCTGCAAACAGACGGCAAGGAATATGTGTTCATCGCTATCCGCAAAAGAAGCCCACCTTGCAATTCTGCGAGAAACTGACTGGTCATCTAAATCATTTGGTTTGTCATATTGCGCATAAATGGATTTTGCTGCATCTGCCCATATCGCTTGAATTGCTTTCCAATCGTCAGCGTGAACTTGTCTAATTGAAAGTCGCTTTGTCTTAATCATGTGTTAGTTCTCCATAAATCCCGATTTTTCTATTTCCTCGTCATCAAGACCACGCACTCCACATGCCCCGTTCTCGGGAACATATCGACGGCGCACAGACTTTCGATCGTATATCCTATGTCCGCAAACGCGCGGGCGTCGCGCGCGGCTGTCGCGCTGTTGCACGAGACCATAACTATCTTCTCGGGGCGCATTTTTTCTATCGCGCCGTACACGTCCGCGCCGCAGCCACGGCGCGGCGGATCAATGATGACTACGTCCGGCGATACGCCGCCGTCCGACAGTTCGTCTGCGGCTTTGCCTGCGTCTGCGCAGATGAATTTTGCGTTCGATATTCCGTTGTTTTTCGCGTTTTCGCGCGCGTTACGGACGGCGGCGGGGATTATCTCCACGCCGATGACTTCCTTTGCCTCGCGTGCCATAGAGAGTCCTATCGTTCCCGTGCCGCAGTACAGATCGAGCAAAACGTCGCTCTTTTCGACGGCGGCGTACTTCTTCGCTATGCCGTAAAGCAGCTCCGCGCCGTCGTGATTGACTTGATAAAACGACAGCGGCGATATTTCAAACCTGAGTCCGCAAAGAGTATCTGCGATGCCGTCTTTACCCCAAAGCGTTATTACATTGTCTGTGAGGATGACGTTCGAGCGTTCTTTGTTTATAATGAGCATGACCGACACGACTCCGTCCGCCGCGCCGCGTACCGCCGCGACAAATTCGTCCGAATGCGGCAGAACGTCGCCGTTTATTACGAGCGCGACCATTACCTCGCCGCTGCCGACGCCGTTCCTTATGTAAAGATGACGCACAAGGCCGTTTCCCGTCGCGTCGTCGTACGGCGATATTTTGTACTTATTCAAAAAATCCTCGGCCGCGCCGACGATGTCGGCATAGAATTTCGGCTGAAGCGCGCACGCGCGGCATGGCGCGACGCGGTGAGTGTGCTTTGAATAAAATCCGAAGCGGATGTTCCCGTCCTTGTCTGTACCGGCGGGATACTGCGCTTTGTTGCGGTAACCGTCGGGCGAACCCGCCGAAAATATTTCGATATCGGAGATGTCAAATCCGCCGATACGGCGGAAATTTTCGAGCACCCAGCTCTTTTTTATACCGAGTTCGTTTTCGTATCTTATATGCCTGTAAAGGCATCCGCCGCAGCGCGGAAAAACGGGGCAGTCCGCGTCGACGCGGCACTCGGCGGGTGTGATGATCTTTTCCGCCTTCGCGTAGCCGTACGACTTTTCGGCTTTCATCACGTGTGCTTCGATAACGTCGCCCGGCGCCGTGCCTGCGACAAAAAGCACGTATCCGCCGTCGGTTTTTCCGACGCCGAGGCCGTCCGGCGTGATATCTGTTATTTTAAGCGTCAAAATATCGTTTTTCGTCGGCATTCGGCGGCACCTCCTTGATGTGATTTTTCTATCATACACTTATATTCTATCTTATAATTTTATCATATATCGCCGTGGATTGCAATAGCGACGGACAAAAAATCCCGCAAAAGCGGGATTTTCGTGTTGATTATATATTGTTCAAATCGTGAAATATGTGTATTCGCCTATCTTCTTCATCAGGCTTTCCTCTCTGCCGTGGCAGGTGAACAGCATGCTCTGCGTTCCGTTTTTCCCAAGTTCGCAGAGAAGGTTGAGCGAATTTTCCATTCTGTCATTGTCCATACGCATGAAGCTTTCGTCGAAGATCAGCGGCGGAGACGATTTGCGGTACAGCACGTCGACAAGCGCGACGCGCAGGCTGATGTACGCGATGTCCGACGTTCCCGCACTCAGATAATCGACCTCGTGCGACATGGCGTCGGCGGTGAAGGTCATCGAAAAATTCGAGTCGACGCCGAGCGTTTTGTATTTGCCCGACGAGAGCTTGTTCATTATGATGCTCGCCGTTGCGGCGATCTTGGGCGCGAGCCCGTCGCGGAGCTTGCTCGACGCGCTCGTCATCGCTTCGAGTGCGAGCGCTATGGCGTCGTGTCTGCCGGTCAGCGTGTCGAGTTCCTTGTCGACGACGGATTTTTGTGCCGCGAGATCGGCGGAGCGGTCTGTCGACGCCGACAGGAACGCGAGCCGCTTCTCGATGTCGTTGATCTTGTCCTTTTGCGACTGTATCGACAGCATGATGAAATCGTAGTCGTGCCTGCGGCTCTGATAATCATATTGTTCGAGCGCCGCCTCGTCGTATTGACGTTTGCACGCATTTTCGATGAACTCGTCGTCGTATGAGCGGAAGATCGTCTCGGTGTCGTCGAGCTTTTTATCTATCTCGGAATTTTTGATCTCGAGATTTTCAAGCTCGCGCTTTTGCTCTCGGCATATTTTCAGCGCCTCGTCTATCGACGCCGCCGTGTTTATATTGATCACGAAATTCGCGCTTTCAAGTTCGGAACATATACGGCTGTTTATCTTGTCGAGTTCGTCGGACGCTTCCTTGAACGCGTCGCTCGCGGCGTCGCGCTCGTCGGTTATATACGTCATAACCGCTTCGTCGTTTGACGCCGCCTTTACGAGCTCGATAAGCTCGTCATACGACTGACAGCCGAACGTGTTGCATATCTGTTTTAAGCGAGAACGCGGCTCTTTGTTTTTGACCGAAACGACGAACGAGCCGATGAGAGTGCCGAGCCCCATCACAGCCGATATTATTACGGCAGGCTTGGCGAACGCGGCGGTGCTCGCCAGTGCGATAACGGTAAACGTGACAAGCAGCGCCGCGAAGAAAATCGCCGCGACAAGAAGCGTTTTGCCGAGAATCGATTTTTTGCGCGTTTCGGCGTTCAGGTCGTGCGCCTCATCGATAAAAGCGTCGCGGCTGTTGTCTTTTCTTCCGAAGCGTTCGAACACCTCTATTTTTTCTTTCATATCATAAACGCGCTTGTTAGCCGCGTCATAGCGTTTTTTCGCTTCTTTGAGCCGCGCGTCCGCCATTTCGAGCGCCGATTTGGATTTTTCGAGATTCGATATATATTCTTCCGTGTAAACGGGAGCCGAAAAGAAATTTTCGGCGCTGCGGAGTTCTTCGATCTTCTGCTTGATCTCTTTTTGCTCGATGAGCTGCTCTTTGTATCTGAGATACGCTTTTTTTATCAGGTACGCTTCATACTCCTCGAGCTCGGCGCGCAGCTTATCCGCCTGCTCGCTTGCGAGCGCGTGCTTTTCGCCGAGCTGACGCGCCGTGCCCTCGAGATATATTATCTCCTCGCCTGTTTTTTGCGCGGCGTCGAGCCGTTCGGCGAGTTTTCGGCTTTCTTCCGCCGTTTCATATATCTTGCCGCCCTTTTTGTTTTTATGGAGCAGGTACACGCGCACGTCGTCGAGCTTTTTGAGCGCTTTTTTTGTATTTATGCCCTCGTCTCCCGAGAAAAGTATGTTTTCCGCCGATTCGCACAGCGCCTTGTCGCCCGTTTTCGTACCGACGAGCTGGCGGATATATACGGTGCTGTCAAATACGTTTTCCGGTACGCCGAAAAACACGTCGCCGGGCGACTGATTTTTAAAGCACAACTCGCCCGTGACGACATTGAATACGGCTACTCGCTCGCTGAACGTCGTTTTGTCGCCGGAGCGGTTGCATATTACCTCCCTTTCGGCGCGATAGACGTTGCCGTCGTCGTTGACGAACGTTATAGCGCCGCGGCAGCACGACGTGCGCCAGCTGATGTACAGCATCTTGTCTGCCGGTTTTTGAGGCAGTCCGTAAAAAACGAACTTGATGAAATTGCATATAGTCGATTTGCCCGATTCGTTTGCGCCGCGTATTATGTTCACACCGCCCGATAGATTTAAGACCGTGTTTTCGAGCTTGCCGAAACTGCCTATCTCTATTTTCTGAATTATCATTTTTCTTCCTCCGTAAATTCGTCCCGGTGACGTTTTCTGTACGATGAGAGTATCGGTTTTTCAAGAAGCCGCTTGAACTTTATGAGCTTGCTTTCACTATCGTTTATCGGCGTGACGTGAAGCGATACGGCACCGCCGAACGACGCGCACAGGACGTCGGTGAATATCTGATCACCTATCACCGCGACGTTTTCGGGCTTTGTCCCGAATTCCTTATATATCCTTTTTATGCAGGTGGGAAGCGGTTTTTTGCTGTTATACATTTGAATAACATCGAGATCTTTGCAGAAAAGCTCGACGCGATCCCGTTTGTTGTTCGACGCGATGACGATGTTTATCCCGGCGTCTTTTATACCGGATATCCACGCCTTGACGTCGTCGCCGGGCGTCGCCGTTCCGTACGGCGCAAGGGTGTTGTCTATGTCGAGAACAACGGCGGAAATGCCGCGCTCTTTGAGATATTCCGGCGTTATGAAATAAATGTTTTTAAAATGTCTGCTCGGATAAAACACTGCGACCTCGTGATTTACTGTTATTCATAATTATTTTATCATAAAAAAATACATTATACAAGGTGATTTTTCCAAAATGCGATAATTTTCGCAAAAAAAGTGCCGCAATAATTTAAAATGTCTTGAATTTTTCGGTCGGATGTGTTTAAATATAGAAATGAAACAGTTTATAAACGAAAGAAACCATAAAGAAACCATAATGAAGATAGTCACGATCACTTTAAATCCCGCAATAGACCTCCATCTGTACACGGAAACATTTATCAAAGACGCGGAAAATTTCGCATTTGCTCACGAGCGCAACGCGGGCGGAAAGGGGCTGAACGTTTCGCGCGCGCTTGCCGCCGGCGGATACGGCAGCGACGCGTATGTCTTTTTGGGAAAAGACAACGCCGCTGAGTTTGAGGCGCTGCTCGGCGATGAAAAATCAAATTATACATTTGTATATTATGACGGAGAAGTGCGCGAAAACACGACGATACATCAAAAAGACGGCGCGGAGACGCGCATCGGCATGGATTGCGTGGGATCGTCGGAGGCGGCGCTCGTTCGGTTTGAGGCGGGACTCTCCGATATATGCGGCGAAGGCGACATCGTCGTC
>CAJONA010000067.1 GCA_905235755.1 uncultured Clostridia bacterium | reverse complement strand
ATAAAGCACATGTTCCGCTTCGACGAATCGAGAATAGATGAAGCAGCCATAGAGGAAGCGAGAGAGAGGCAGAAGAACGGTACCTTAATAAAAACCGAGATATACGGCGGATTTGACATTCTCCGCGAACTTATGGGCGAAGTGAATTGCTGTGTTGCTTTCTACGAAGATCCGGAGCTTATATTCGACATTTTAAATACTGTTTCCGATACAAACGTAAAACTTCTTGAAAGACTTACGTCGCTTATACATATCGATCAACTTTCGATACACGAGGATATGGCGGGGAAGACAGCGCCGCTCATCGGCCCAGATACCGTGCGTGAGTTTTTGCTTCCATATTATAAGGCGTCGTGGAATATCATGGCGAATGCCGGAACAGAGCTTTTTTGCCAGGACAGCGACGGGAATATGAATCCGCTTATCGACGCTTTTATCGAGGGCGGCGTAAACATCTTCTATCCATGCGAACCGGGAGGAGATATGGATATAGTGCGCCTGCGTGAAAAATACGGTCACAAAATCGCCTTCCGCGGCGGCATAGACAAATATGTGCTTTCAAGATCGAAAGAAGAAATAAAGGCGGAACTCGATTACAAGATGCAGCCGCTCATGACGGAAGGCGGAGTCGTGTTTGGGCTCGATCACCGCATACCGAACGGAACACCGCTCGAAAACTACATTTATTACATAAATTACGCGCGCGAAAAACTCGGACTCGAGCCGTATGAAAACGCCGAAAAAGGTTGGGGCCGAATGGCTTTTTGATACTTGTTTCCGTATTTGTCCGAAAAATCGTATAAGAGCCGAAAAATCGGCTCTTTTTATTTTTTGCGCCATTTTCCGAAATTTCTATTTTTCTATTTACAAAACAGAAAATTTATATTATAATACATTTAAATCCATTTTTTAAGGACGGTAAAAAGATTTGAAACGCAAAGTTTTGGTCATAGGCGACAGTTATATGAATTTGCAGATGAGCGTTCCCGGCGCCGCAAAATCGCTTGGAACAGTATATGGCGACAAATATGCTTTTCACCCTTGCGGCTCATCGGCCGTTTCGGCTGTTACGGCGGCGAAAAGCGGTGCGGATTGTGCCTTTTGCACGCGGCTCGGCGATGACTCCAACGGGGATAAATTATTTAATTATTACAAATCATGCGGCATAGACACCACTTTTATAAAGAAATTGCCGAATGTGCAGACAGGTCTTGAATTTACCGCGTACGACAAGCTGAATTCTCTCTCGTATGTCACAAAAGGCGCGAACGTGTATCTTTCAAAGGCGGATATCGACGACGCATTTTCCTCATGCCCCGATGTGATGCTTATTTCACACGATTATATCGCGCTTTCCGACGCAAATAAAGACATTCCGAGCCTTTATAACGACGCGGATGAGTCGGATTTTCGCCCGGTAGTTCAGCCTCAGACGGCGCGTCCCGAAAATCTCGCTTTGTATGCGATAAACAAAGCGCTCGAGCGCGGTATCGAGATGATAGTAGAATACACCGATACGACGTCGATGCTTCCGCTCGACAAGGTAGATCATATCAAAATGATAGTCATTTCCGATGAAATGCTCAAAAAGGTGACGGGTACCGCTCCGATGTCGATAGAAAAAACGCTCAGCGCCCTGCTCTCGTTCTCATCGAAAATACACGCAAAATATTATATCATTCAAAAAGGCAACGACAAGTCGTTCATTTACGACGGTATACACTTTGAGATAGCGCAGGCGCCCGCGGTAATAAAAGCATTGTCGCATCAGGACAACCAGACGATGAACGCGACATACACCGGAGCTATGATAGCCGAATATCTCTCCTCAAAGGATATCCTGCGCGCGTGCAAATACGCGCAGGTCGTCAGCCTTATGACGAGAGCGCCGCAAGGAAATTTCCAGCACGTGCCGAACCGTTCGCAAGTGTATAAATTCCTCGAAGAAAACAATCTCTCGCTCGACACTATCTGATGATGAATGATATCAAAAAGCTCCTCGGCGTCGATTTCGGCGCAGCGAGGACGGGACTTGCCCGTTCGGACGACCTCGGCATGTACGCCGTAGGAATGGGCAATATAAAGAGCTACAATATCGAACGCGCCGCCGCCGACGTTGCAAAAAAAGCCGAAGAGATCGGCGCAGAGCTTATCGTTATAGGCGACCCGGTAAATATGAACGGATCTCGCGGAGAAAAATCCGAACTTTGTCATAATTTCGGCGCTCTCGTATCCGCTCACACCGACATACCGATAGAATTTTTTGACGAGCGGCTTACGACGGTGATGGCGCACGGCATTCTCGGTGATTCGGGAATAAAAGCAAAAAACAGAAAAAATATAGTCGATTCCCTGTCCGCAGAACTTATCCTGCAAGGGTATATGGACAAGCAAAAAAACAAAAAGTCATAAATTTGGAGTGTTATTATGGAACAATCAGCAAAAACAATGGAAAAAATCGTCGCTCTGTGCAAAGGCCGCGGCTTTATATTCGCGGGCTCCGAGATATACGGCGGCCTCGCAAATACGTGGGATTACGGTCCGCTCGGCGTCGAGATGAAAAACAACATCAAACGCGCTTGGTGGAAAAAATTTGTGCAGGAAAACAAATACAACGTCGGTCTTGACAGCGCGATACTTATGAATCCGCAGACATGGGTGGCGTCTGGACATCTCGGCGGCTTTTCCGATCCGTTGATGGATTGCCGCGAGTGCAAAGAGCGCTTCCGCGCCGATAAACTTATCGAGGACTGGTGCGCCGAGAGCGGCACAGAGCTTGCAAAGCCGATAGATTCGTTCACACAGTCCGAGATGAAGGATTTCATCGAGGAGAAAAACATCCCCTGCCCGACTTGCGGCAAGCATAATTTTACAGATATTCGTCAGTTCAACCTGATGTTCAAAACGTTCCAGGGCGTCACGGAAGACGCGAAAAACACGGTCTATCTGCGTCCGGAGACGGCTCAGGGCATATTCGTCAACTTTGTAAACGTCCAGCGCACGACGCGCAAGAAGCTCCCGTTCGGAATAGGTCAGATAGGCAAATCGTTCCGCAACGAGATAACTCCGGGCAACTTTATTTTCCGTGTGCGCGAATTCGAGCAGATGGAGCTCGAATTTTTCTGCGAGCCCGACACGGACCTCGAATGGTTCAAATACTGGCGCTCGTTCTGCAAGGATTGGCTCATCTCTCTCGGTATGACCGAGGATCATCTGCGCCTGCGCGATCATTCGCCCGAGGAACTTTGCTTCTATTCAAAGGCGACGACGGACTTTGAATTTTTGTTCCCGTTCGGATGGGGCGAGCTTTGGGGCATCGCGGACCGCACGGATTACGACCTTACGCAGCACCAGACGACGTCGGGCAAAGACCTCACATATTTCGATCAGGAAAAGAACGCAAGATACATTCCGTACGTCATCGAGCCGTCGCTCGGCGTAGAGCGTTCGTTCCTCGCGTTCCTTTGCGACGCGTATGACGAGGAGGATCTCGGCGACGGAGATACGCGCACGGTGCTTCATCTGCATCCGGCGCTTGCTCCGTTCAAAGCGGCTGTGCTTCCGCTTTCAAAGAAGCTCAGCGAAAAAGCGCTTGAAATACACGACGAACTTTCAAAGCGCTTCCCCACCGATTTCGACGAAACGGGCTCTATCGGCAAGCGCTATCGCCGCGAGGACGAGATAGGCACGCCATATTGCATCACATACGATTTTGATTCGGAAAACGACGGCTGCGTAACGGTGCGCGACAGAGATACTATGCAGCAGGAGCGCATAAAAATAGAGGACATCGCATCCTATATTGAAAAAAGAATGGAATTTTAATAAAAATTTCAAAAAAACGCTTGACAAAGCACCGTGTAAGTGATAAAATTATACGGTGTCAGCGCGGGCCTTTAGCTCAGTTGGTTAGAGCAACCGGCTCATAACCGGTTGGTCTGGGGTTCGAGTCCCTAAAGGCCCACCAGAGCGGCGTAAGCCGCAAAATATCGAAGGCGGCAATAGCCGCCTTTAACATAGGGGTATAGCTCAGCTGGTAGAGTACCGGTCTCCAAAACCGTGGGTCGTGAGTTCGAATCTTTCTGCCCCTGCCAGAAAAAAGCACGCGATAGCGTGCTTTTTTCAACGATGTGTTCCGCAAGCAGAACGTGATGTGCCATGCGGGCGTGATTTTTGCTTCGCAAGTGATGTGCGCCTTCGGCACGTAAGCGGAACATATCACTTCACTTTGCGGCAACGGCGCAAACATCACTTTACAGGCATAAACAAGCATGGTACCATCGAAACAAATCGGGATTTGTGGGGGAATGAAATGATGGAATACGATTGCGGATTAAGAAAAGAAAACAAATGGTTTAGATATCGTGCGGCTGCAATCATTGTCGAGGATGGCTGTGTGTTATTTGCGGGAAACGAGAGAGAAGATTACTACTATTCAATTGGCGGAGCGGTACACATGGGTGAGACCGCAGAAGATGCTGTAAAGAGAGAGGTGTTTGAGGAAACAGGCATCGAGTACGAAGTGGATCATCTGGCTGTCATACACGAGAATTTCTTTAACGAGAACGTCGGTTCTCTAAAAGGAATGGATTGTCATGAAGTGGCATTATATTATTTGATGAAGCCGAGAGGAACGCAGAAGCTCAATAGCAATAGCTATACGCTTGGTGTCAAAGAGAATATGTACTGGTTGCCAATAGATAAACTTGACGCCTATAAAGCGTTTCCGACCTTTATGAAGGACTATCTTCAAACAAGACATACGGGAATAGAGCATATTATAACGGACGAAAGAATTTGACAAATTCCGGTTTGTAGAGGCAGCAGGCTTGTACCTTTTAGGTAGTTTTAGTTAGGTTTCGTACCTTTTGGGTAGTCCTTTACTTGAAAGCGAATGACAGGCAATGGGAAGATAAATCTGACAGAATCAGAGAAAGAACGCGGTCTTGAACCTCAATGGATGCCACTGCAAAAGGCAATGGATATGTTCTCGCGCTATCAGGATTATGCAAGCATCAGCGAGGAAAAGCGCGGTTCATACCTCAGAGAATACACTGCACTTAAAAATTTGCGCCTTTCGGACTGAAAGGCGTTTTTTCTTTATGAGATATTGAAAAAACATGACTTTGCATATAATACGCCGTCATTAAATAAGATAACGGATAGAAAAGCCGCTTCATTTTTGAAGCGGCTTTTACGTTTTTCTTATTTCTATAAAATCCACGCCGTTTTCCCATTGATCCAGAGAAAATACAAGCGTACCGTTTTCATCGGACAACATCGAAAATGAATTTTCGATCGGTTTTGTCGCCTCGATTATTTCTGCCGTTTCTTCCCTGCTCAAATCATCATTAGCGCCGCGGCTGAGATACTCGGTGTATGCGTCGCATTTGCCGTGTCCGATGGACTTTACGGAAACGGTATACGCGTGCGCCCCGTCAAAGCCCGAAATTTTAAGAGTAACGCGATCGATTTTCTTTTGCGCGGGATTTGAGCCGAAATATGCGCGATCATCAGTCCGATCGCCGTCGGGCTTTTTTATATTCCAAATAAGCAGACGCACGCTCCCGTTTGATGATGTGGCATAACAGCACTCGTCATCGCAAAAAAGCTCATCTTCATAAAGAGACGCAAGAAATTTGTACGCATAATATGATGCTTTCGGTATCGAATTTATGTTTATGAGCCCGAATCCGCCGTGAAACGGTCGCGTCGGTATGCCGTTTTCCTCAAAAATATCGGTATACGTCCAGTATGACATCATATCGGCATAGCCTTCGCTGCGCTTTATATTGTGAATAATATACGCTGCGTTAAAATAGCTGTCGTGTATGAAATCAGTTGATGAAAATGAACTCGACCACTCCGTGACGATAAATTCGAGTTCGTTTTTGTGGCATATATCGCCGTATATCCGTATCTCGTTTGAAACCTTTTCGGCATTCGGAAGATACACTATCGCCTTTCCGTCGGGATCGAAATCGCCTTTTATTCCGTATGAATGGCTTGATACAAAATCAACCGGAACATTATTCTCCGCGCAGTGAGCGATGAACTCATTTATCCATACCATACCTGCCGTTGCAGGTCCGCCGACGCGGTAATCTTTGCATACTTCCTTTATAGCAAAAGCCGCGGCGTCGTAAAGCGCAAAATACGCGTTGATGTTTTTGTATTCCGTGAAAAAGCTCGGATGGTTAGGCTCGTTCCATACCTCAAAATACCACTTTTTCACCTCGTCCTCGCCGTATCTTTCGGTGATATGACGCACAAGCGCAAAAATAAGCTCGCGCCACTCGCCGACGTCTCTTGGCATAGATTTGTTCATTTTCCACCAAAAGACGTATTCTTTTTCTTTCGCCATGCAGTCGGGCATAAGTCCGAGCTCGACTATCGGACGGATGTTCTTTTCAATGAGCATATCGAAGAGCATATCGACATACCCGAAAAAGAATTCGAGTTTACCGCTTTCGCTGCGCTTGACAACTCCCATCTCTTCGTGGAACAGCCCGAAAACGTATATATCCGAACGGAATATCGCGCAAAAGCATATCGAGCTGTTTTGACGGCACGTGTCTCATGACCTCGCCCGCACGCCCCGCACCGATACATCCGAGATAGAATTTATCGAGTTTTCCCTTTATGTTTTTTGCGTTTATATCTATTTTTCTCATAAACACCTCGGCGTTTTATTTTGATGTAAGTATACATCTTGACAGCTTTTTTGTCAAGTGAACGGTTGACAGAAACAAGAATACAAGTTATAATTTTATCGGAGGAAATAAAAATGAACAAGACTTCGATTTTAATTCACCCCGAGGAACTTACAAAAAAATGGATCGACCGCGCAAAAACGCTCGGATACGACGCGCTCGCGCTGCATCCGCGCGGCGGAAAACGCGCACCTGAAACGCTTGCCGAAATGCTCGAATGGCTCAAAACGCCGGAGTATCGCTCGCTTATCGACTATGCAAAGAGCATAGGGCTTGAAATCGAGTACGAATTTCACGCGATGGGGTATCTTCTTCCGCGCGAGCTGTTCTCCGCTCACCCCGAATATTTTCGTATGAACGACGAC
>CAJONA010000066.1 GCA_905235755.1 uncultured Clostridia bacterium | reverse complement strand
ATTCAAGCGTTTTCATGCCACAAAATTTTCACCAGCTACACCTCTGCAAGCTTATGTTCTTTAAGCTGTGCTTTTCCGCTGTCAATTTCGCTGGTGATTTTTTCGAGATAATGAAGGTTTGTGTCGTTGTAAAATGGATCAAGAGTAAAATCAAAAGGAATTCTACGCTCACGAATAACCTTTTTAGCAAACATATTAAATGCTGCTGTAATTGTTAAACCAAGCTGATCGCATACATCTTCAAAAGAGTTCTTTTCATCTGTATCCATTCTGATATTAATCATTGACTGTGCCATAACTTCACTTCCTATATACAATGTAAAGCAATTTACTTCACCTCATTCACGAGCTCTTCCCCTGCCCCAAAAGCCCTTATATTTTCCAGCGTTGTATCTGCGAGATTCTTCAAGGCATTAGTGGTCAAAAACGCCTGATGCCCTGTAATTATAACATTCGGGAAAGTCAAAAGGCGGGCAAGCACATCATCTGTCATGATATCTGTGGACCAGTCGCTGAAGAAGTATTTGCTTTCTTCTTCGTAGACGTCCATGCCGATGCCACCGATGTGACCGTGCTTTAAGGCGTGAACCAGAGCCTTAGAATCGATGAGGGCGCCGCGTCCTGTGTTTATAATCACCGCATCCGTTTTCATCATCTTCATTGTGTCGTGATTTACGATGTGTTTTGTTTCTTCGGTGAGCGGACAGTGCAGAGTGAGGTAGTCGGAGCGGGCGAAAAGAGCGTCCGTATCTACAAATTCTACATTTGTATAATATGTCGGTTTGTGAGCAACGGCAATGATTTTCATGCCGAACGCCTGCCCGATCTCGGCGACTTTTTTTCCTATCGTGCCAAAACCGAATATGCCGAGCGTTTTCCCCGCGAGCTCCGTTATCGGGTATGCGAGATACGAAAATGTGCGGCTGTTTGCCCAATCGCCGCGCGCCACCGACGCATTGTATGCGTCGGACGACGTTGCGAAGTGCAGTATCATGGCGAACACCTGCTGGGCGACGGAATCGGTCGAATAGCCCGGAACGTTGCACACGGTTACACCGTGAAGGCGCGCGGCGTCTATATCGATATTGTTGTAGCCTGTCGCGAAAAGCCCGACGTATTTTAAATTTTTGCACGCGGACATGATCTCGTCCGTTATCTTCGCCTTGTTGCAAATGACGGCGTCGCTGTCGCCTATCGTTTCGATAAGGAGCGACGGCTCGACGACGTCATAAAAGCGTACGTCGCCGAGAGTATTTATTTCGTCGAGAGATACATCGCCCGTCGTTACGGTGCATCTGTCGAGAACGGTTATCTTCATTTTACGCACCGACGAGCTCTTTGAATTCTTTCAGCGTCTCGTCGAAGACTTTGAGCGACGAGCGCACCGTTTCGGGCTTTGTGAGGTCGACGCCCGCTATTTTGAGTTCTTCGATCGAGTAATCGCTGCCGCCGGTCGAAAGGAATTTCAGATAGTTTGTCGCGTCGCCGCTCGTCAGGATATCGTTCGCTATTTTCACAGCGCTGCAAAAGCCCGTCGCGTACTGATAGACGTAGAACGCGTTATAGAAATGCGGTATGCGCGCCCACTCTATGTCGTGGATGTCGTCGACGACTGCGCCGTCGTAATAGAGCAGGTTGAGTTCGCGGTATAGACCGTTCAGCGACTCGACCGTGAGCGGAACGCCCGCCTCGTCCATCTCGTGCGCCTTGCGCTCGAATTCCGCAAACAGCGTTTGGCGGAACACGGTCGTGCGGAAGCTTTCGAGCAGGTGATTCAGCAGAGCGGCGCGGCGCGCCTTGTCCGTTTCGACGCCAAGCAGATATTTCACGAGCATGACTTCGTTCACCGTTGACGCGACCTCGGCGCAGAATATCTTGTACTCGCTGTTCGCGTACGAATTTTCGCGCGATGAGAAATACGAGTGCATCGAGTGGCCGAGCTCGTGCGCGAGCGTGAACGCGTCATCGAGCGCGCCGGAGAAGTTGAGCAGAACGTACGGATGCACGCCGTACACGCCGCACGAGAACGCGCCCGTCGTCTTGCCGGGGTTTTCGTAAACGTCTATCCAGCGTTCGTCATACGCGCGTTCGAGCAGGGAAACGTACTCTTCGCCCATCGGCGCGCACGCCTTTTTGACGAGTTCTTTCGCTTCTTCATACGTCGATCTCATATCGACGCTCTTTATCATCGGGCAGTACAAGTCGTACATATGCACCTCGTCGAGCCCGAGGAGCTTTTTGCGCGTTTCGATGTATTCTTTCATCGTAGGCAGACCGTCGTGAACGGCCTCGACGAGCGAGTCGTACACGGAAAGCGGAACGTTCGAGCCGAAAAGCGCCGCTTCGCACGAACTCGGGAAATTCTTGACGCGCGAGAAGAACGTGTCCTGCTTGACAGAGCCGCTGTACAGCGCCGTTATCGTATTGATGTGCTTTTTGAATTCGCCGAAGTATTTTTCATACGCTTCACGGCGGACAGCTCTGTTCGAGCTTTCGAGATATACGCGGTACGCGCCGTGAGAGAGCGGCGCGGGCTTGCCGTCCTCACCCGTCGTATCGGGGAATGTCATATCGACAGCTTCGAGCATGTCGAAGGCGTTCGACGGCGTTTGAGCCGCCTCGCCGAGCATGGCGAGGATCTGCTCGGTCTTTGCGTCGAGCGTATGCGGACGCGCGCGGTTCGTGTTCTGCAAAATATGCTTGTAATCTTTAAGAGACGGATCTTCAATGAGCTCGCAGAGCTTCTTTTCGTCTGTTGCGAGTATTTCGGGATCGACGAACGACGTCGCCATGCTGAAATTCACGTAGAGGCTCATCGCCTTTGCGTCCATCGCCTGATACAAAGAATTACCGTTGTCGGTGTCTTTATGCAGATGCGCGTAGATGTATATAAGTTCGATCTTTTCGGCGAGAGCGTATATTTTGTCGAGCGCGGCTTTTAGCGACGCGGCGCTTTCGGTAAGCGTCCCGGCGAGCGCGGACACTTCCGCTATCTTGCTTTTCGCGTCGTCATATGCCGCTTCCCATGCGGCGTCGCTTTCAAACATAGGTGTAAAATCCCATTTGAATTCACTTGATATTTCGTTTCTGTTTTTCATATTATGCTCCTTAAAAATTTGTTACGGTTGGATCCAAAGGCCGTCGCGCGCCATCAGCTCCCAGTTCGGTTTCAGCGTCTGTATGTGTTTGCCGTTTTCATTCAG
The DNA here is from genome assembly GCA_905235755.1 of uncultured Clostridia bacterium. Taxonomy (GTDB): domain Bacteria; phylum Bacillota; class Clostridia; order Oscillospirales; family CAG-272; genus RGIG6816. The sequence goes on along the minus strand of CAJONA010000066.1, from coordinate 3,427 downwards.
CACCGTCGTGCGATAGACATACCCGCGTTCGATCATCTGATCGAGCGCCTTTGAGATCGCTTTCTTGCTCACGCTGTTTTTCGCGCACACGCGCTCGACGATCTTGTCTTTTGTCGATTTTTCGCCGAACTCGCGGTGCACGGTGAGATAATTGAAATTGTCGACTATCATCTTCATATACGAATGATATATCTCCGTGTCCGACGGGATCTCTTTCGACCACGACGCGCTTTGTTTGAGCTGCGAATTTGTCGCTCCGGTGATGCCGTATATCCCGACATCTTTATGACATTCGTTTTTCAAAAAACGAACCACGGACTTAAAATGTCCGTCCCCTGTAAAAATTATGAATGTGTCGATATCTTTTTGAGTTATTGCCTTTCGGTAAATATAATCGAGCAATATAAAATCGGTAAAGTCTTTTTGATAATGTTCGCTTGAGTTTTTCGTGTCGAAGATAAAACTCGTGACGTCTCTGAGCCGGTCGAGCTCGGCTCTGAGCGAAGGATTTGAGAAATCGGCGAATATCGCAATCTCCTCGACGTCATATTTTTTCCAAAGTTCGTCGGCCCATGCGCGAACGTCTGGCTTTACCGAGTAAAACTTATCGAGTGAAATGTACCAATGCTCGTAATCGACGAATGCGATGCAGCTCGGTTTGTTTGTTTTCTTTTTGAACAGTCCCATTTTTTCACCCCCTTTCCATAGATAAATTTACCATTTTCGCCGCTCAAAGTCAAGTGGATTTTGAAAGTTGGCGCCGTTATCGTTAATATAAATATAATATATAGGTATAATTCGGTAATTCATTAAATAAAATGCCGAATTTTAAAAAATGTATATACAAATCGTTCTTTTTGTGTTAGAATTAAACAGTGCCGATAAATCGGCGCTATTTCAGATCCCATGCGGATCTTTCGGAGTGTAATATGCTTAGAGCTGTTGTAGGAATAAACTGGGGAGACGAAGGCAAGGGCAAGATGGTAGATATGCTTTCCGAAATTAGCGACATAGTCGTTCGCTATCAAGGCGGAAACAACGCGGGCCATACCGTCGTCAACGATATGGGCAAGTTCATACTGAATTTGCTTCCGTGCGGCGTGTTCCGCAAGGATGTCGTCAACGTCATGGGAAACGGAATGGTCGTCGATATAGCGCATCTTGTCGGCGAGATCGGCAGACTGCGCGAGCGCGGCGTCGATATAACGCCGAAAAATCTCAAGATCAGCGACAGAGCCGTGATCTGTATGCCGTATCACGTGAGGACGGACATTCTCGAAGAAGAGCGCCTTGCCGACAAGAAGTACGGTTCGACGCGCCGCGGGATATCGCCCGTGTACGGCGACAAATATATGAAAAAGGGAATACGCATGGGCGACCTTTTCGAGCCGGACGACGTGCTGAAAGAAAAGGTGAGCGACCTGCTCGAATATAAAAATCTCATCTTCAAAGGCGTTTACGGCGCAGAGCCGAACACGACAGATGAGATAATGGATTGGCTGAAAAAATACGGCGACGAGATCAAGCCGTACGTATGCGACGTTACCGAATATCTCGGCAACGCGGCGAAAAGCGGCAAGAACATAATGTTCGAAGCGCAGCTCGGCGCGCTGCGCGACATAGATTTCGGCATTTATCCGTATACATCGTCGTCAAACGTCATATCGGCGTACGCGCCGATAGGCGCGGGCATTCCGGGGTACAAAGTAGACTACACGCTCGGCATAATGAAGGCGTATTCGACGTGCGTCGGCGAAGGACCGTTCACCTGCGAGATGTTCGGCGACGAAGCGGAGGAACTCCGTCAGGCGGGGCAGGAATACGGCGCCGCTACGGGCAGACCGCGCAGGGTAGGGCCGTTTGACGTCGTCGCTTCGAGCTACGGCGTGAAGGTGCAGGGAGCCGACGAGCTGACTCTCACAAAGCTCGACACGATCTCATATATGAAGAAAATACCCGTATGCGTGGCGTACGATGTGGACGGCGAAAGGACGACCGTCTTTCCGACGGGCGGACGCCTGAACAGAGCAAAACCGGTGATCGAATATCTCGACGGTTGGAGAAGCGACATCTCGAAATGCCGCAAAGCGTCGGAGCTTCCGAAAGAAGCGCTCGATTACGTCAAATTCATAGAAAAAGCCGTCGGTTGCAAGATAAAATACGTGACCGTAGGTCCCGAAAGAGACGCTTGCATAGAAATGTGAAAAAGGCCGCCGCTCGGCGGCTTTTTTGAAAAGAGGTATGATATGAAAAAAAGTGCTGTCATAACGGGTGCGTCCCGAGGCATCGGCCGCGCGTGCGCTGTCGAACTCGCAAAAGCGGGCTTTGACGTGCTGATAAATTACAGATCAAGCGATTCGGCGGCAGACGCGACGCTTGCGCTTTGCCGCGACTACGGCGTAAAGTGCGTGAAATTTTGCGCCGACGTTGCGGACGAAAGCGAAGTCAGACGTATGCTTGCGTTCGCCGAAATGGAACTCGGCGGCGTGGGCGTGCTCGTCAACAACGCCGGTGTCAGCGAAAGCGGGCTTTTCACCGATATGACGCGCGAGGACTACACGCGCGTGTTCGATACAAACGTCTGGGGGAGCGCCGTGTGCGCGCGCGAGGCGGCGAAGATAATGATAGCCGCAGGCGGCGGGAAGATAATCAACATCTCGTCGATGTGGGGGATCGTCGGCTCGTCGTGCGAGGCGCTGTATTCGGCGTCAAAAGCGGCGGTCATCGGGCTCACAAAGGCGCTGGCGAAAGAACTCGCACCGTCAAATATCACCGTCAATTGCGTCGCGCCCGGCGTGATAGATACGGATATGAACGCGTGCTACGACAAGGCGACGATGGCTGATCTGCGCGAGCAAACGCCGCTCGGACGGATAGGAACGCCCGAGGACGCGGCGAAAGCCGTCGCGTTTCTTGCGGGCGACGGCGCGGACTTCATCACCGGCGAGGTGCTGCGCGTCGATGGCGGCTTTGTGATATGAAAAGATAAAAAAGCACTCCGCGGAGTGCTTTTTTTGCGCGCCGCTGTTTTTCTCGCGCGGCAGCGCAGGCGAATGTACTTTTCTTGCTTCTGCAAGAAAAATCGTTTTTTCTCGCGCCGCATCGGCGCACACGGTGTTCTTTTCTTGTACGCTCAAGAAAGCGCCGTGCGCGCCCATCTTTTCCGCGCCTCGGCGCGAAGGGCTTATGTACTTTTTCTTTCAGCGCGAAAGAAAAAGTACGAAAAAGAACGCTTGGGCGGGTTGCTGATATTCGGCGATTTCGTGTCGCTTCCGGTGCGCAAGCGCATCCGGTTCGACATATCGCCGAGGTCAATTGCTCATCAAACCGTAAGCGCAAAGGCATAGTGTGAACAATGCGGCTCTCCGGCAGATATATTTTGTACAGACTCGCTCATTTTGCACGCATCGCGCAATGATTTATGATA
>CAJONA010000065.1 GCA_905235755.1 uncultured Clostridia bacterium | reverse complement strand
TTCGCCGCGCCTTCCTTTGAAAGCGTTGCCATGATGTCTTTGACGTATTCTATTTGCTGTTCACTGCCGAGATAGCCCGTGTATATCGCATCAAAAAAGATATTTTCCTTTTTCCAGTGCGCCGCTATCGCGGGTATGTCATCCGTCAGATCTCGGAACGTGTATCCCGTAAATCCCGCGGTGTGCGTCGAAAGAACGGCGGAGGGAAGTATCGCCGTTTCGATGCCTGCTGCGGAAAGTATCGGCAGAGCCACCGTCAGCGAGCATTGACCTACGCACGAAATGTCCTGAATAGTTAAAACTCTTTTGTATTCCATAATTATCTCCTTTTTATCCTATAATTATCTGACGCTGAAAAGCAAATCGGTATATGTCGGGAACGGCCAGTATTCGGATGACGTTATTTCTTCCGCTTCGTCGACCGCAGCGCGAAGATCAGCCATATTTTGAAGCACATTTTCTTTGAATGCCGTTGCTTTTTTCAGCGAATCCGACATATTTTTTGCCTCTGCGAGCGAGCCCTCAAGCTCGCATACGAGGCGGTAAACGTCTGACGTGAGCGACGAGAGTTTTTTTACGGTATTCACTTCATATTCGCAAGCGTCGTCTGCGATGACGGCTTTTTTATGTACGATACTTTTTGTAAGCACGTCGGTATATTTGCTCATCGCGGGCAATATATCGCGCTTTACCATATCTATCATCGTCAGCGCCTCTATACCGAGAATATTTACGTAATTTTCAAGGTGTATCTCGTATCTCGCACGAACTTCCGCCTCGGAATACACCTTGTTTTTCTCGAAAAACTCGATATTTTTTTTCGATATGTAATACGGCATACAGTCGGGCGTCGTACGCAGATTTAAAAGTCCGCGGCGCTCGGCTTCCTTTGTCCACGATTCGTCGTAGCCGTTGCCGTTGAAAATTATTCTCTTATGCTCTTTTATCGTCTTTTTGATGAGATCATGCAGCGCGCCGGTGAAATCATCGGCACCTTCGAGCTCGTCTGCAAAGCTGTTGAGCGCATCCGCTACGGCTGTATTCAGCACGATGTTCGTGCCCGCTATCGAAGCGGAGGAACCGGGCATTCGGAATTCAAACTTGTTGCCTGTGAACGCAAACGGGGATGTACGGTTGCGGTCTGTGGTGTCCTTCGGGAATTTCGGCAATATATGCACGCCCACCTTCATAAGCGTCTTTTCCTTTGCGTCATACGCCGTGTCGTTTTCTATCGAATCGAGGATAGCCGCCAGCTCGTCGCCGATGAACATCGAAACGATCGCGGGCGGCGCTTCGTTTGCGCCGAGACGGTGATCGTTGCTTGCCGACGCCACGGCGATACGAAGCAGATCCTGATGATCGTCGACCGCCTTTATAACGGCGCACAAGAAAAGCAAAAATTGCGCGTTTTCCTGCGGCGTGTCGCCCGGTTCAAGCAGATTTATGCCCGTGTTCGTCGAGATCGACCAGTTGTTGTGCTTGCCGCTTCCGTTGACGCCGTCGAACGGCTTTTCGTGAAGAAGGCAGACCATGCCGTGCTTTTTTGCGATCTTGCGCATCATTTCCATCGTCAGTTGGTTGTGATCCGTGGCGATGTTTGTCGTAGAATATATCGGCGCGAGTTCATGCTGCGCCGGAGCGACTTCGTTGTGCTCTGTCTTTGCGAGAACGCCGAGCTTCCACAATTCTTCGTTGAGTTCCGTCATAAAATCTCTGACGCGTGATTTTATCGCGCCGAAGTAATGGTCGTCGAGCTCTTGCCCCTTCGGAGGCTTTGCCCCGAACAGAGTACGTCCGGTCAGAATGAGGTCGCGGCGGCGATCGTACATATCCTTGTCTATAAGGAAATATTCCTGCTCAGCGCCGACTGTCGTCTTGACAGCCGTCGCGTCTGAACCGAATAATTTAAGCACGCGGAGCGCCGCAGTGTTTATGCATTCCATCGAACGGAGCAGCGGCGTCTTTTTGTCGAGCGCTTCGCCGCCGTACGAGCAGAATGCCGTCGGTATACACAATACGCCGTCTTTGATAAACGCATATGATGTCGGATCCCATGCCGTATATCCGCGCGCTTCAAACGTTGCGCGAAGTCCGCCGGAAGGGAAGGACGACGCGTCAGGCTCGCCGCGCACGAGCTCTTTGCCCGAAAATTCCATTATGACGGAACCGTCGGAACGCGATGAAATGAAACTGTCATGTTTTTCGGCAGTTATGCCGGTCATAGGCTGGAACCAGTGCGTGAAATGCGTTGCGCCGAGTTCGACCGCCCAATCCTTCATGGCGGACGCAACTACGTTTGCCGTTTCGATGTCGAGACGCTTTCCCTCGTCTATTGTTTTTTTCATGGCGTCGTATGTTTCTTTTGGCAAGCGTGATTTCATCGCTTTGTCATTAAAGACCATACATCCGAATTTTTCCGGTATGACTGACATAAAATATTCTCCTTTTGCACACGGCAAAATTCAAAGGCACCGCAGCAAAAATCCGCGGTGCCGTCGCCGTTTTTATGGTGTTGATTATATCGCAGATAACAAAAAATGTCAATACTTTTTTGTTTAAAAATTTAAAAAACTCATTTTTGTGTATTGACAACAAAAAAGATTTGTCATATAATAATTCCATTATTTATTTTTCGTCGTAAGCGAAAAAAGGATTTTTCCGCATAAAAAGATCGATTTGCGGCGCGGCTCAGACATCATTATAATTATATGTTTAACGCGCGAAAACGTCGCATTTGCAGAAAATAATAAAAAGGAATTGGGGTGATCGTTTTGACAAAGTACATTTTTGTAACAGGAGGAGTCGTATCGGGACTCGGAAAAGGAATAACGGCGGCGTCGCTCGGACGTTTGCTTAAAGAGCGCGGGCTTAAAGTCGCCGCGCAGAAACTCGATCCGTACATAAACGTAGATCCGGGCACGATGAGCCCGTTTCAGCACGGCGAGGTATTCGTCACCGAGGACGGTGCGGAGACGGATCTCGATCTCGGTCATTACGAACGCTTCATCGACGAAGATCTTAACAAATATTCAAATCTTACGACGGGAAAAGTATATTGGAACGTGCTGAATAAAGAGCGCAAAGGCGAATACCTCGGCAGTACCGTTCAGGTCATTCCGCATATCACAAATGAAATAAAAGATTTCGTATACGCGGTTGGCAAAAAGACAGACGCCGATGTCGTTATAACCGAGGTCGGCGGCACGACCGGCGACATCGAGAGCCAGCCGTTTTTGGAGGCAATACGCCAGATATCGCTTGAGGTCGGACCGTCGAACGCGATATTTATCCACGTGACGCTCGTGCCGTTTTTGTCCGGTTCGGATGAACACAAATCAAAGCCGACGCAGCACTCCGTCAAGGAGCTTCGCGGCATGGGAATAAATCCCAACATCATCGTTTTGAGATGCGACAAACCGCTGGAAGATAACATTTTCAATAAGATAGCGCTATTTTGTAATGTTAAAAAGGAGTGCGTCATCGAAAACATCACCGTGCCGGAGCTTTACGAAGCGCCGCTGATGCTTGAAAAGCAGAATTTTTCAGACATCGTCTGCCGTGAGCTGAACATCGACGCACCGAAGAAAGAGCTTTCGGAATGGACGGCGATGGTCGACCGCATCCACGGCAGGAACAAGGAGATAAATATAGGCATCGTGGGCAAATATGTCGGACTTCACGACGCGTATCTCTCCGTAGCTGAGGCGCTTCGCCACGCGGGATATAATTACGGCGCAAAGGTAAATATCTCATGGATCGACTCCGAAACCGTGACCGGGAAGACCGTCAATGAGCTGCTCTCGCCGCTTGACGGCGTGATCGTGCCGGGCGGCTTCGGAAGCCGCGGCATCGAAGGAAAGATACTGACGGCGCAGTATTGCCGCGAAAACAACGTTCCGTATCTCGGGATCTGCCTCGGAATGCAGATAGCCGTTATCGAATATGCGCGCAATGTCTGCGGTTTTCACGATGCGAACAGCGGCGAATTCAGCGATGTGAGCACGCATAAAGTCATAGATTTTATGCCGGATCAGAACGACAATATAAACAAGGGCGGAACGATGAGACTCGGCGCATACCCGTGCAAGATCAAAGACGGAAGTCAAATGAAAAAGTGGTACGGCGTCGACGAAATATCGGAACGCCACCGTCATCGCTATGAATTCAACAATGAATACCGCGATGTTCTCAGCGAGAACGGCTTGATCATCAGCGGAACATCGCCCGATGGCAACATAGTTGAGACCGTTGAGGTCGGGGTAAATGATTTTTACGTCGGCGTTCAATTCCATCCCGAATTCAAATCTCGCCCGAACAAGCCGCATCCGCTCTTTTGCGGGCTCGTCGCAACGGCACTCGCCACACGCAAGTCGATAAAGACAGAAAAATGAGATTTTATCGACACCGCCTTGATTTTTATAATTTGAAAAGTCCCGACGGCAAGCCGGGACTTTTGTAATACTTTGTCGAAGCGCCGAAAACATCAAAAAAATATAAAAAAACGAAAATAACTCTGTACAAATTCAAAAAGTTATGTTATAATGTATGCGTATGATTATACTTGTGCCATTATATATTTTTTGGCGGTAAAAGGAGAGAACGGCGAATGAATACGGTGAAAAGGTTTTTATCTGTCGTCATTGTGCTCGCTTCGGTATTTGCTCTTGCGTCTTGCGGAGAGACGACGCCGCTGAATGTGTTTGATAGTTTCATCTCTTGCGTCAAGGCGTGCGATCACGATAAAGCCGTGACGTACGTCACGGAAAAATCATCGGGCGACAGGTATTTCGGTCTTTTGCGCTCGGCGGATAATGACAGCAAGGAGCTTTTACAAAATCTCTATTCGCTTATTAAATACACGGTGATATCCGAGGATGTGGAGGCCGACGAGGCGGGAGATGAGATAATCATAACGAACAACACAACCCGTACGATGAAGCTCAAAGTTCGCTATCCGGACTTTTCAAGACTTATGATCCTGGCTCAAAGCGAGCGCGCCGTGTCGGGCTCTACGTATGTAGATATACTGAACGCTTTGTACTCGGACGGCACGGTGGAAAGATATATTTTGACTGCTGATTTTTACGTCATAGTCATAAAAGAAAACGGCGAATGGAAGGTTCCGCTCGATCAGAACGGTGTCCGCGGCGGTATCGGCATCTTTGACTCGATGAAGTTGACCGCTTTTGCCGCGTGGCTTTTGGGATGAACAGATATGAACGATAACAAAACTCAAAAAAACGATATTTCTTCGGACGATCTTGTCGTCGTCGGAAGAAATCCGATACTTGAACTGCTGAAAAACGGCAGGCAGATAGAAAAAATATATATCCAACGCGCTTTGCGCGAAGGCTCTGTAACGAAGATATTTGCAATGGCGCGTGAGCGCTCTATCCCCGTTTCCGAGGTCGATAAATATAAACTCGACTCCATTGCCGGCGGTAACGCGCATCAGGGCGTCGCGGCGTTTATTGCGCCGAGAGAATACATATCTGTAAAAGATATAGTCGATCTGGCAAAAAGCAAAGGCGAAAAGCCGCTCATCGTGGTGCTCGACGGCGTCGAGGATCCGCATAATGTCGGTGCGATAATAAGATGCGCCGACGGCGCCGGCGCTCACGGAGTGATCGTCGGCAAACACCGCAGCGCCGTGCTCGGTCCGACCGTTTATAAATCGTCGGCGGGCGCCGCGGAGTATGTCCCGATTGCAAAAGTGTCGAACATCGCGGCGGCGATCGACGAGTTGAAGGAACTGGGCGTTTGGACATTTGCCGCCGATATGGACGGCGAAAACTTGTACGAGACCGATTTCGATTGCGCTGCCGCAATCGTTCTCGGAAACGAGGGCTTTGGAGTGTCGAAGCTTGTAAAAGAAAAATGCGACTTTTCGGTCTCGATCCCGATGAGGGGAAAAGTGAATTCTCTTAACGTCTCGACCGCCGGCGCAGTGCTGCTTTTTGAAGCGGCAAAAAAGCAAGGTAAATAATATTTACTCATATATGTTTCGGAAAAAATCTATAACGGAGGCACACAATGGCAAAAAAAGATGACACCAAAAAATCAAACGACGAATACGGAAGCGCCGCGATGGATCTGCTGAAAAGGCTGTCTAATCAATACGACGCGGATACGGTAAGTCACGAAAGAAAAATGGCGGATACGCTGACTTCCGTTCCTGTACAAGGCGACGATACGGATGACAACCGTTTCTTCACTGAGGAATTTGAAAGGATAATAGATAAGATCTCGTCAGAAAAGCAGAAAAACTCATCACGCGGCAAAAAAACTCAAACGGCAGTTGAGCCGAAAGCCGATGAGACCGCGACGGAAAGCTACGAGCCGGAGCATAATTCGGCAGAGGTCAACGACGATATCCCCGTTCAAATGGAGATATACGATGTGGTTGCGGACACCGAGTCTCAAATGCCGAAATCCAAAGAAGAAAGTGAGCTTTCGTCGGACGCTTTGCCCGAACTCGACAAAACTGATTCGGACGACGGTGCCGCATCCGTTACAGAGCCGATTTTTGAGTCGGATGTCGAACCGGAACCGGAGTCGGAAGCCGAAGGCGAGCCCGATGTCGACGACGATCGTACATACAGCGATATATATGCCAATCGTATGGTCAGCGA
>CAJONA010000064.1 GCA_905235755.1 uncultured Clostridia bacterium | reverse complement strand
ACGCGATATTCTCGCTCGACCTCTCCGCAAAAGCCATTGCACTGTATTCGTTTCTGCTGAAGTGTGAAAATCGAAAAGACTTCACTTGCTATCCGAGCTACGGCGTTATCGGGCGTGCGATAAAATCGTGTGCGAATACGATACGCGTTTATGTAAATGAGTTTGTCGATAAAAAACTCCTCGAAGTGACGCCGACAAAAGTTTTACGCCGCGGCAAAATGCAGAACGGAAATCTGAAATTCAAAATACTGCCGATAGACGTCGCCGTGAAGTTTTTCGACGAAAAACAGATGAGAAAACTACGCGAGGAAAACGCAGGGATAAAGGTGCAAAAGTCGCTTGAAAAACTCGACGCAAAAAGAGCAAAAACGAGACGCTTCCCGCCCTTTTCCGCTTCTTTGACCGTATCACCTCGCGGAAATTATATCATTTTGAAAGATAATATGATTTTTAACTGTTATGTCCGACCAATTCGTTATGCTCTTTCTTTTGACGGAGCTTTGCCAAACTGAAGGCTGACATTGCCGCGCCGAATATGCACAATATATTCGTAGGGTATAGCGCGAGGTACATATAAATAGGTACTTGTGTGTATTCCTCGACATTGGCCCATCGCGTTCCCCATATCAGAAATTCGTCCCCCACTATTATAGGAGTAAATCTGAATATTAGGGCGATTACAAATTGAACGAGCAACGCTATCATCAATGTGATTATAAAATGTTTTGTTGTAATTTTTCGGCTGTCTCTGACTTTAATGCGGAAAAGAACAAAGCAACCAATAAATTTGAGAGCAAAAGCGATTATGCTTAAAACAATATTATATGTTCTTCCTGAACTTGTCAAAAAACTTATTAAAATAGAAATCGGTCCTAAAATCAACTGCAAAGCGGAAATTACAAGCTGAAATAAAATAAATGTAAACAAACTGTCTTTAATTATTTTTTTCATTTTATGCACCTTATATTTTTATATATCTTTGCAATACAGTTCATAAAACTTTTGTTTTGTAATAATGTTTTTGTAGTCTGAAATCATTATTCCGTCTTTCTTCCATGCGTCTTTTATGACTTCGTATTTCTCGAAACCTAATTTTTCAAATGTAAATTCTCCCGCAATATCTCTTAATTTGCGAAAGTCATATTCATATACTGCCATATAATCGTCGAAAGTTCCGCGTTTCAAACTTAATCTTTCTGTTGACAAAAATGGAGTTTTTCTTTTCATAAAAATTCCTTCATTGCTGATTTGTATAAATAATACTATAAATCAACTTACTTTTCAACATGTAATCAAAACTTATTTCATCATTCCTACATACTTACACACCGTTGTTCTGCTCAAATCGCAAAGCCGCGCGAGTTCGGAGATGTTCAGTTCGTTTTTTTGTACGCGGGGTAGTGGCGCACAAATTCGGCGGGACGTCTACGGCGACGGCGCGCCGTTTTCCCAAATCCATACCGCCTTATAAAACGTGAGCTTCATATTTTTCACCTTACGTCTTTCCCGAGAAGAAAGAACTTTCTGTCAGGATACCACAGTATGTTTTTGCCGTCCATATGCGTCATCGTGCCGTATATGGCAAGCTGCTTGTCGGTGCCGAAGCCGTCCGCCTCGTCGCCGAGGTGCATATAGAGGTCGCTGTCCTCCTTTTTGAAGCGTATCGGCTGAATGGCGTCCGCGTCGAAATGCCCGATCGCACAGCGGAGCGTGTTTCGCGGCAGATACGGCTTGTTCGGATCGCAAACGCCGTGATACAGCTGCATATATCGCCCGTCGCCGAGATCGTATATCGGGCAGGGCGAGATGGGATTAACGAACGGCGTGTTGTCGTCAAAATACAGCGCGCGCGGCGAGCTCCAGCTTTTGCCGCCGTCCGACGACGATACTGAATAATATACAGCTCCGAGATCCGTCCTCATCGAGCAGAAAATGCGTCCGTCGGGCAGTATCACCCAAGCCGGCTCCTCTATCCTGCCGACGTCACCGCTCGGACGGTAGACGAAAATGCCGCGGTCATCGTCGGGGAGAGTCGTTATTTTAATGTCCTTTATTTCGGGATCGTCGTCGATGTTGTCAAATCGGTAAAAATACACGCGGCATCCGCCTTTAAGCTCATCCTTTACCCTGCGGCTGACGTATTTTGTAAATCCCGCGAGATATTTTCCGTCTGTGCCGCGCATAGGCACCTCGTAAACGATGTTGTCCTGAATATACTCGTCGGCATCGTACGGGGTGAGGCGCTGCTTTATGTCGGCGCTTTCGCTCCAGCTCTCGCCGCAGTCATCCGAATATATCGCGGAAAACGCGCCCGTCAGTTGGCGCGAATTGTCCTTGACGCCGAGCAATTCTCTGTAATAAAACAGGTATATCCTGCCCGAGCGCGTGACTATAGGAAATCCCCACGACGCCTGCGCTTCGTTTTTCGCGTCATCTTTTGTCATCGCTCGGCTGCCGATGATGAATTTCGGCTCGCTCCAGCTTTTACCGCCGTCGCGGCTGCCCGCGAAAACGAGATGATTGTTTCCGGTACCTTCAAACGTGCTTTGCGTCCAAAATGCGAGCAGTCCGCCGTATTTTTTATGCTCGACGACGTAAAGGTGAACATTGTCGCTCTCCCATTCGAGCTGCTTGGGCACGAACATCACGTGATCGGGTTTTGTGATGGCAATCTGCTCCTTTAAATGCTCCGCGCTGTGAATTTTAGCCATTTTTATGACCTCCTGCTATAAAATAAATCCCTCGCGCTCGTAAAATCCGGCATCGCTCTGCGCCTCGATGTATAATACGCTTGGGATCTTGTTTTTCACGAATCTGACGGACTCCTTCTTTGAGAAGCATTCCGACGAGGTCGTTTCATGCTGTATAGTTAAAACTCCGCCCATTTTCACAGCGTCGCCATCGATACGAAACGGCCTCACATACGCGACGCCGCGCACGTTTTTTTAATATTCACTCGGCTTTTTCAAATGTGAGCTTCATATTTTTCGCCGATAATTATGTTTGATTAAATTATATAACCGTTTAAAGAAAAAATCAATACGGTTTTATCATCTTATGTTGTTTTATGCGCCGCACGCTTCTCAATAATCCCGAAAAGCTCTCGGCAAAAAAACAAAAAGCCCGAAAGACAAGCTGTCATCGGACTTTTTCCGGTCTGAGTGACTGGAGCTTTCACAGCGGCCACTACCGCGAACCCCAAACGCTCGTTTCTCTCGCATTTGGGAACCCCTCGCCACCCCTCCTGCGCTCCGCGCAGGGTGTGGTCTCGGACACCGGTTCAAGCCAAATCGCAACAAAAAAGCAAAGGCAAACGGAATTTTCCGTTTGCCTTTGCTTGGTCTGAGTGTTCATAACGAAAGTCAAGAATCGCTTTCGTGCCAATACGGCACGAAGCTTAGAAAAAGCCCCGAGCGAGGCGGGGCGATAATAACTATTTCGATTTTCCGAGTTGTTCTCTCTTTTCTTGTTCTTGACGTTCTATGTCTTCTGCATTCATTCGATTCATAATTTTTCCTTTGTTTTTGATCCTATACAGCAATAAGCCGCCAACCAATCCGATAATATAAACCAAGATAGAAAGAACTTTTACAAATGATGGGAAGAAGAAAACAAACGGTATCATCCACGGAATCGCGGCGAATAGAATAGACGATCCGCTACCAAGCATTTTGTTTTCTTCATCAGCAGTTAGATTTGAACCGTATGCCGTTCTGAAACCATTTTCTACTTTTTCATTTTTGAATATGAGTGATTGGAAAATCATCAGTGCAATTAAAAATAACGGCATCACAGATAAACCCGTAACATTTATACTTTTATGAAAAACGATGGCGGCTACAATGTTTGCAATGATGGTTATACAGTAATATATAATCATAGTCAATCCTCCGGTTCCCTTGAAAGTGGACAAAAGCCCTTTCTTCCACAATGCGAGCATTTGAAAACTCTGTCATCATTCATATGAATAGAAAACGCTGCTTTCCACCACTTGGGATAAAATGTTTTGTTACATTTAGGACAGACATATTCTTTTGATGCAATATGCTTTCCGGCGACAAAGAACACAATTGCGGAAAATATAACTACCGGAACAGCAATTACCCACCACGGAACATCATATTGCTGATCGAACCAATTTACTTTGCAGGAGGTCAAAGAAAAAGCAAGAACTATTATAAGAAGAACAAAAACATTTTTCTTCATTTTCATTAATCTCCTTTAACAAAATCAGCAAAAGCTGAAATGACCTCGCTCGGAAAATCTATTTTGGTATATATTGACGAGGGTTCTGTAGTATCAATCTTATATCCGAAATGGCTTATGTCGTCATATACACATATAGAAACATTTGCAGAATCCGAAAAGAGCGTTGTCCACAAACCGAGGTCTTCATCAAAGGATTGCTTATCAAATTTACTGTTAATGATAAGTGTTTTTATGTTAGCGTTAGAAATATTTTGAACGGTGTCTATCTGATTATAGGATACCCAATAGTAATCGCTTGCGCTGTAATAATAGTATCCCTTTGCAGAGGAAGCGGTTGCGTTTTTAGCAGCCTCTGCATATGTGATATAAGATGCTTTATTGACAGGATCGAGCGCGGAATATTGATCACAAGCAATATCCGCAAGATGCCGTGCCGAGCTGTTGAAAAGGATCATTCCGTTAACACCTTCGATGCTTGTGGCAAGCTCGGTGGCAATCTGACCGCCAAGGCTATGACCGAGCAAATACAAGCTCGAAATGTTTTGTGATTTCAAATATTCAATGGCGATGTTGCAATCATCGAGGTATTCTTCCTCGATGCCGCATTTTATATCAAATTCTGCGGCATATCCGAATGTTCTTTTGTCCACTCGCAAAGAATTGATGCCTTCTTGGGCAAGTCCTCGAGCTATATCTTCAAACGGTTTCAGTACTCCTATGGTTTCGTCGTAATCACTCGGACCAGATCCCGCAATCAGCAGAACAGCAGGATGAGCTTTGCCGTCGTTAATATAAGTATAAACCGCGTTTAATTTGTATCCGTTACTTTCTAAAACGAAATGCTTCTCCTCAATACTGTTTTGGGGAACATCTTGGTTAGGCGTATTTGTTGATTCATCGGGAATTGCTGCAGGATCACCGCTTGTTTCATTTGTGCCGGTCTTTACGGTATTACATCCAGAAAGCAAAAATATACACATAAATAAAATAATCGCTATAATTCTTTTCACTTGTCTCACCTCGCATTCAAGTCATAATATCCAAGCCAAAGTCCGTCAATCTTTCTGCCGTAGAAAACGTATGTGATTTTCAAACCGAGCTTTGAATATCTGACGAAACAATAAAGTTTGTTTGAAAATCTATCATCGGCAACCGTTTTATCGATTGAAACGAAATTACCAAGCGGAGCAAACGTATCTTTTCGCACAACACGGTAAACGTCTCTTGGCATATATTCTGCCAAACGAGGACTTAGATATTTATAGAGCGTGTCAGTATCTCCGCTTAAAATGGCATCTGTGCAAATTCGAGCGATTTCTTTTTCTTCTGCATTTATGACAGAAGAAAGTTGCCAATCCTCGGCAAATATATCTTTGCCGGATTCAAGCGCAGATAAAGCTTCATTCAAAAGATTGATTTCACGAATGCGAGAATCAATAGACGCATATATTTCTGCGCGCTTGGAAAGGACAGCGTCCTTCAAATCTGCTCCTTTGGTTTGCAACTCTGCAACCGCCTTCACGGACAATCCCAATGTGCGAAGAACAAGAACACTTTTAATATGAGAAATTTGCTCTTCGGTATATTGTCGGCGAGATGAAGTTCCGAGCGTAGTGCTTTGAATGATGCCTTTTTCTTCATAAAAGCGAAGCGTCCTTGATGTAGTACCAAGCATCTTGCAAACCTCTGTAATATCATACATTTGCTTTTGATACATATCCTCACCCCCTCTATATTATATCATACCACTTGACGTTGCGTCAATGTCAAGTATAATTTTAATTTTTAGAAAGGACGTGATCCAATGGACACCAGTTAAGAGAAGTGGTGGACTATGTCCGATACTGTAGCAAGCATAGCAAACGTGGCTACGCCCGTTTGACGTCTTTGCACGCAAAGGCACTTTTGGAAAGTCTCCCTAATACCCCCTATACAAACAGAGAAACAAAAAATCGAGTGTCCATAACTCAAATTCGTTATGAACACTCGATATGGTCTGAGTGACTGGACTTGAACCAGCGGCCACAACCGCGAACCCCAAACGCTCGTTTCTCTCGCATTTGGGAACCCCTCACCACCCCAACCGTTCTGGAAGCGAAAAATCCGCTCCATTGCTTGATTTTCGGCACTTTCGGCTCGGATTGATATGCTCTTCGGCGCTCTTTTGCACATTGTATCCGAGTGTTCCGAGTCTGTCTATGGTCAAAAATGTGGTCAAACCGCACGGCAATTTTGTTATTGATTGTAATGTAATAAATTTCACCGATGACGGCGCGATTTCCCCCGCGCCGTTTATGGTACAAACTGTGGTCAAAAAGTGAGCTGCCGTAAACAAAGAAAGATAACAAATTAAATCAGTGAAGAAAAACAGAGCCTAAAACCTCTCGCCGCGGCGCATAAAATCGGCAATATTTATATGGTAAATGCCATTTCTGTGCTGAATGAGAA
>CAJONA010000063.1 GCA_905235755.1 uncultured Clostridia bacterium | reverse complement strand
TCTTGCGATTTCATTCATTTCTGTTTCCTCGCTTTTTTTCAAATTCAGCTTTCATTTCGGCTTTCTGCGCCAAGATCGTTTCGATCTCTTTCTCGGCGTCAACAGGCGGCTCGTTGAGTCCGCTCCGCAAAGCCCACACCATCTGTTCGGTACGGTTGTGGATCTTATATGTTTTTCCATCGCAGACAAACATATTGCCCGTTTGACCGAACGTAAACTTTACCCCGTAATGCACGCAGGCATCGTATGCCTTTTTTACCCATTCGTAATGCAAAGGACGGGAGCCGAGATAGTTTTCGCCGCCTGCCAGGACCCATTCCACTTTGCCGCCCGTTAGATATTCGTTGAGATCGACTTCTCCGATAAACGGTTTAAGACTGATCCAACGGTGCTTTGCGGGCACATTCATAAGATACGGCATCCGCTCGTCCAGCCGCTTCTGATTTTCACATGACACGGCAAAAGTAACGTTATCCCAACCGTCGCCCCAATCGACCGGAAGATGATCTTTTATTCTGTCCGCACGTTTTGTAAGGAGTGAAAACATAAGATCGGGACGCCTGCGGATAATATCCCACGCTTCCGCTCTCCACTCGTCCGCTTCTTCAAGGAAGAAATCGCTCGCCATGCATACGCGCACGTTCGCGCCCGTCGGCATTTTGTAATTGCCGTTTTTGTCTTTTTTTATCGGTAAGTCAAAGCCCGACTTGTTCTTTACGACTGCGCTCGTATCTCTGCCGTAGCGTTTATCGAGGAAAAAGGCGTAACAGTTCTGACATCCCTCGCTGTATTTATGGCAGCCGTGCCACGGATTCCAGATCAAATCGTTTCTGTCCATACTCAGCCTCTGTTTAACAATTTCAAGAGAAGCGCGACGAGCTGCTCTTTTTCTTTTTTTGTCAACGTTTTTGTCAGTTCGTCTTCTATGCTCTCCCCAAGCGACAGGAGAATATCGCGCATTTCGTTCGCTTTGTCTGTCAGCGCAACGAGTTTGCCTCTGCCGTCGTTCGGATTATCAACGCGCTCAATAAAGCCCTTCTTTTCAAGGTAGTCCAAAAGCCCGAGCGTCGTCGGGTGCGTCATGGAATAGTATTTTTCAAAATCGGTAACGCGCGCCGTGCCGGTGGGCTCGGCATACAAATATTTAAGAATTTTATATTGCGCCGCAGTCAATTCGTATTTCGCAAAATACGGATTGGAGATCTTTTCGAATTCCAGCGACGCGACTTTGATGAGTATTGCGACTTTATCCTGCTGCATTTTAACTCCCCGTTTCGTAGTTTCCTACATAATTATATCGTGGTTTTCCGTCTTTGTCAAGTCCTGATAAATAAAAAGATCTCCGTCAAAAGATTTATGACGGAGATTTTTTCGTTACCGTTATATTTTGAAAGTCCGACGGGCTTATTTTACGCTTGATCGGTTTTTAATATCATATCCGACCGATATTGCCCGGTCAAAATGCCAAGCTGTCGACCTCGGAAAGGAGCGTGTGAAGACGCTGTCTGCAATTTTCGATCTCCTTTAATCCGGTTTCGTTTTCAAGGCCGCCGTGGCGTATGGCGCGGCGCATAACGCGCGTGTAACCGACGATCATTGCCTTATTCTTGGCGGATTTGATAAAGTCTTCGTCGCGCCCGTCAAAATACATACGAACGGTCTTATCCCATATTTCCCGTGCGATAGGCGCTTTGATCCCGAGGAATTGCTCAACAATCGTCGGATCGAGCTCGGAATAGCCGACATAAGCTTTGAATATCGAGCCGAACTCAAAAACCGGGTTTCCCGTGCAAATGGTATCCATGTCGATGAGCAGCGCCTCTCCGTCCTGCAGCATCAAATTCTTCAAGTGATAATCTCCGTGCATCATATGATGATCTTCCGGAATCGCTTTAAAGAGGGCGAGCAGCTTTTGATGATCCTCTGCCGGCAGATAAGGCTCTAAAAATTCAGCCCATTTGATCCCGTCCGTTCTTATATCCGGCAGATCGCCCGGATCAAGCTCTGTGGAATGTATCTTCTTTAACAAATCCACCGACATTTTCACGACCTCGTCCACGCCGGCAAGATTTTCGATCAAAAGCTTTGCAAAGCTCTTGGCATTAAGAAGCTCAAAAACAGATCCGTAATGGTCCCCGACGCGCACAACGTCGTACGGTATCGCTGTGGGGACGCCGCGCACGAAGGCTTTTCGCGCCAGCTCGCGTTCCCGATGAATGTCGGCAAGAGAATCCGGGTTCATATACACCTTGACGATCGTGTCACGGTCGATACGGTACACTTTTCCGTTTGCGCCCTGACCGATGACCTCGCAGCCGTCTACGCTGATGCGGCGATACGCCTTGCGGATATCCATCATCTCGGTAAAGCCTGTCATATCAAAGATCTCATACACATCAGACGACACGTTGACAACGACTGTGTCGGCGACTTTTTTCTTTACGCGCAAAATCACGCGAAGCCCCGCGCTGGATATGTAATCAAGATTTTCGCAGTCAACCGTTATGTATTCAAGGTTTTCGCAATCAACCGTTACGTTCGTAATGTCCGGGGTGATCGCCGCGTTTATCGCTTCCTCGATCTGCGGCGCGTTTGCCGAATCTATGTGTCCGTCCAATTTTATGGTCAGCGCCGCGCCACTACGTTCAAATGCAACATTTTTCATTTTATTTTCCTCCGAATATTATATTTACAAAATTAACATATTCCCGCCATGCGGGTGTTTCAGATAAGACGAGCCCGGCAATATCATCTCCGAACTGTGCACGGATCTCCTCGATAGTATGGGGCGTATCTTCGACGACATCATGAAGCAGCGCCGCCGACATCACATTGATATCGGAAGTCATGCTTCCCGCGATGGCCGAGACCTCCATCGGGTGAAGGATGTACGGTTTGTGCTCTATTTTTCGCGTCATTCCCGCGTGTGCTTCCATCGCGCAGCGAAGCGCTTTTTCAAATATTTCTGTATTATAGGTAATGTTCAAATCCTTTTATTTATGCGCAGAACGTTTTTCCCTTTATTATACTCGTATTTGACGTCGTCCATTGTCTTTTTTACAATGAACACTCCGAGTCCGCCGATCTCCCTGTCTTCCGCCGACAGCGTCGTATCGGGATCTTCCTTCTCGGTCGGATCGTAAGGCTTGCCGCTGTCGGTAAAAGTGAGAAACGCCGTGCCGTCTTTGATCTCGACGCCCACTGTCAACTTGCCCTCTTTGCCGTCGTATGCATATTTCGCGATGTTGCAGACTATTTCGTCGACAGCGACGTCGATCTGCATCTGCGCCTTCATTCCGCACTCGTGCGCTTCAAGCTCGGCGTTCACGAAATCTGTCACCGCTTCTATGTTTTCGACTTTGGCGTCTACCGTGATCTCCTTCGCGTTTTGCCCTTCTTTTCCTATATAGTAGAGGCAAAGCATTGTAAGATCGTCAAACTGCGGCGCGTCTCCCACGAAGGCATGCACCGCGCTGTTGACCGCCCCGAGGATCTCGACCGTTGTGCCGTCCGAGTCTGAGTTCAGCGCCGCGAGCGTCCTGTCAATGCCGAAAAGCTCGCTTTCGGCGTTCGTCGCCTCCGGCACTCCGTCCGTGTAGAGGAACAGTTTCGCGCCGGGATCCATTTGCAGCTCGTATTCCTTGTATTTTACGCCCGCCATGCCGCCGATGACAAAGCCGTGCTTGTCTTTGACTATCTCAAAGGATCCGTCCGCTTTTTTCAGGATCGGGTATTCGTGGCCGGCGTTCGCCGCGGTCAGCTTTCCGCTTGTGAGGTCGAGAATGCCAAACCATACCGTAACGAACATCTCCTCCCTGTTGTTCGAGCAGATCTGTTCGTTGACCGCTTCGAGCACGTTCTTCGGGCTGAGTCCCGTCATCGCGTAGTTCTGAACAAGTATTTTGGATATCATCATAAACAGCGCCGCCGGTACGCCCTTGCCCGAAACGTCCGCCATAACAAGTCCGAGATGATCGTCGTCGATCAGGAAGAAATCATAGAAATCGCCGCCGACTTCTTTTGCGGGAGTCATCGTGGCGTATATGTCAAAATCGGGACGATCCGGGAATGCGGGATAAATGTTGGGCAGCATATCCGCCTGAATACGCGTCGCAAGCGCGAGTTCGGTGCCGATGCGCTCTTTTTCGGCGGTTATTTGCGTGATCTGCGTTATGTAGTTGCGAGTGCGCTCCGAAAGAGTCTCGAAAGACTGCGCAAGGATCTCTATCTCGTCCCCCGTTTCATACATCTTCTCCATGTGGAACGCCGCGTCGCTTTCGCTTATCTCGTTTATGCGCTGCGTCATGCGCTCGATTGGCTTCACGATCCGATTTGCAAGCACGAGCGCGCCGGATGTGGCAAGGATGACGACGCCGATGATAATTATTATGACAATTGTCTGTATTCTGCCCGCGTTGTCATTGTATTCGGCGAATGCGGACGTCTTTATATCTTCGAATTGGCGTGTCATTTCATACGCCGTCTGAAGTGTGATATCCTTTTCGATAACGGAAACGACAGTCCACCCGATGGTCGGCATCGGCGCGCCCGCCGCATAATATTCCTTGCCGTCGATCGTGATCTTCGTCACGTCCGTGCGCTCTGTCAGAGCGTCTGTTATAAATTTTGCGAGCTCTGTTTCGCCGCTTTCTCTGAGATCTTTCGCGTTTGCGGAAAGTTCGGCTTTGAACGTTCCCTCGTCAGCAGAGGAGAAAAGCACCTGTCCGTTTTCGTTTACCACGCAAATAATGCCGCCGAGCGTCTCCGTGTTTTTGACATAATCGCCGATGGAATTCAAAAAGATGCTCGCCCCGACGACCGCGCAAAGCTCGCCGTCGCTGTAAACGGGCGCGGCGCAGTCGATCTCCAAGTTGCCCGAAAAAGCGTCTATCTCGACGCCGCTGAATACGATCTCTCCCGCCTCGACCGCCTGCTTATACCAAAAACGATCTCGAACGTTGAAAATATCGGACGTCACGCCCGAAAGGTCGGACGTTTTTTCAACAAGCACAAAACATCCGTCGGCCGTTGCAACGTAGCAGGAGCTGAGCTTGTCGGAGTTTTCAAACATCGCGAGCATGATCTCGCTCATATTTGCGACAATTCCGAGCTTCTCGGAAGCATCGGGATCGACGCCATCCTCGTGCTGTATCCGTATGGATGCCGTGCCGTTTCTTTCGGAGTCCGGCGCATAAGCCGAGATGTCGGAAAGGCTCTCGGCGCGCTCAAACAGGTCCTCGGCAATAGCCTGCATAGTCAGCACGTCGGTGCGCACTTCTCCGAACATATCGTTCGCTATATACGCCTGAAACGCCGTGCTTTTATACATCGTGCTGTTGAGCACCGCTTCGAGCGTACTTTGAGAAATGCTCGTAATTGCGCTCTGCTGTTTATAGTTTGCCTCGTTCACGATCTTGTCAAGACTGTTCCTTTGATAAACGGAACTCACGACAGACACGACGATCAAAAGCGCCATGAATATAAGCAGGAGGTTAAATATCTTCTGCTGCAGACCGCCGAGTTTTATTCCATGAAAAAATCTCATAATGTATTTTCCTTTATTCTCTCGTTATTTGTTTTGGGATACAGCTCTGACCGACAGCGTCGATCATTCGATCCTTTGCATAGATCGAGCCGAACGCCGCGTGTGTTTCTGTAATTTATCGCCGATATCAGAGACGGCGACTGCATATAAATCCCGTCGCAAATCCGGATCTCCGGATCTTATAATTTTTATTTTACTATATTTTGTTTTCAAAGTCAATATACAAATCGCGAATTTTATACGATTTGACCGCAATAACAAAACCGACACCTCTTGAAAAGCGATGTGGTTCGTTGTTTGAATTTTAATGTTTTCCACCCGGATTTGAGATGGTTCGATCTTTGATCGTTCGCCGATAACGATAAGTTCCCACTCGGTCAGATCGGGCGTCGCAACGGAAGCGTCGCAGTAAGCAAAAGTAAACGAAAGGATTCCGCTTGTCACGTTTCCGTCCTCGTCTTTATTTGTATAGGAATAAACAACGCTTTTTACCGGACCGTTCTCGGCGGCGGCATCGAACGAAGATGCCGCCCGCGTTGTTTGTCGGTATAAAATCTGTCAGAAATCCGTCTTTTCGTCGGTCGTCGCCGCCCTGCACGCCACCGTACCCGCTCGCGCAAAAACGTCGTTGTATGGGGGTACGCTTTTTATTTGCTTAATAAAGTATCTCGATCCAAATTGTCAAGCCTTTGGGCGTCGCATGTGATCCGAAGGATCAAAAGAATAACATTGGCGCCCGTACCGAGATAATCATATACGACACCGACAGCGGTCGCCATGACGATCGCCTCCGCGGGGATACCGAGAGAGGAAAACAAAACGGAATAGCAAAGAATGTCACCTCCCGGAATGGGCGGCGTAGCGATCATCATCAACGTCGAGGTCACCACCGCCATAATAAGCCACGGAATACCGACGGCGATCTGATAAGTCTCGGCAAAAGTGCAGACGAGAACGGGTAAAAGTATCACGCTCGTCGGCATATAGATCACAGAGCCCAGCGGGTATACAAAGCTTTGCTTTATGCCGAGTTTCTTCTCGCAGGTTTCCATCCCGATCTGAAAAGCGGATACGCTGGAAGCGGTAGTGAAAGCGACCATAAACGCGGGAAACACTTTTTTTATCAACAGCATCGGGGAACATTTCAGGCGAAATGAAGATATGATCAATACGGTCACGGTAATTATAACGGTCAAAACCACGATCAGTATTAGCGGCTTTAATACCGAGATGAGAACGCTTGCCTGTCCCGACCAGATAAGCTGAAGCAGCATACTGAAAACAAACAACGGAACCAGGGCGCATACGAATGAAACGATTCGCTGAAACAGCGCTGCGGAATCGACGATCGGGCCGCGGACTCGGCTTCCGCGTTCTCCGACAGCAAGGAGAGCGCAGCCTATGAATAATGCAATTACGATGATCTGTAATGTATTGCCGTTCCTGAACGGGTCTATGATGTTTGTCGGCAGGATGTCAAAAAACATTCGGATTATTTGATCGAATACGGATACTTGCTCCTGTCCGCCTGAGGAAAAGTTCAGGCTCACAAACGGCAGAACAACGACGACAGTTGCCGCGCTGATCGCAAAGGAGATACCGATAAATCGGGAAAGAACCGATTTTCCCGTTCGCCCGAGAGTTGCGGTATCGCCCATTTCCAATATACCGCTGCATAGCGTAAAGAGGATCATCAGACCACCAAAAGTATTGAGCAGTCCCAGAAATCCGTTTGAAACAGGAGACAGCACTGAATCATTGACAGCCGCTTGTACATTCTCCGGAATGATGCTTCCGAGCACGCCTAAAACCACGGCGGCTGCCGCAGCCGGCAGAATATAAAACAACATACCGCGTTTCGGTCTGTTTGCCAAAACGAGTGAAACGGTGTTTGTCTTGCCTCTGCAGCTCCATGCGGGAAACAATCCGAGCGAACGCATCATATCGTCCGTCAACGGATTTTCACCGGATTTGGAAGGGTCGAACGGTTCCGCTTCATAACGCAGGCGGAAAATATGGCGCCCGAATTGCTTTCCGAGACCGACGCTGATCTTAATACCGTTTCCGTAATGCGACTGTATATTGAGAAGGAGCTCTTCCACGGTCAACCGAATGCGCTGAACGCTGTGGCTTTCCGCGTTAAGTTTGTTCAAATAATCCTGCACGGCGGCGGAAACCGTATCAACGGCGGCTTCGTTTAACGTATAATCCTTATAGACCAAACTCATTATTATTCACCCCCGCGAATTCGGGTTTACCGATTTCCATTTTAGTATGCTCCTCTCCGTTCCGGGCATAAAACGTTAATGTAGTATAACACAAAATGTTCGAAAATTCAAGTTTTGGAAGCGATAAAATTGGCGTGTTAGAATGTTTTGTGCATCTCAAATGGTTCAAGTCTTGTCGGAACAACACTTTTGTATTTCTTTACAGGGCAAAGAAATACAAGTATTACACAAGCTTTTCCTGCGAAAAGCTCGCATTTTAGAGCGTATTTTGCCGCCGAAGGCGTTGTAGGTGTAGGTCTTTGTGACAGTTCCGCTCGCGTTCGTGAGCGCTACAACGTCGCCGTGGGCGTTATAGCGGTAATACTTGTCCGATTAAGCAACAGCCACCCTGTTGCCTTATTCTTCACACTGTTTGATTATATCGAACCAAAAATCGTCAAGAAAGACAAACGACAGATTATTGTATTGTACTAATGTCCCTGTTGTATCTTTTGGTCCGACATTTAAATCAAACCAACGCTCGTTGATGGCTTTTTCGTTGCTTAGTACCCGCAGTGAAGACATTTTGTCGGTTTTTATGACAGTATAATCAATATACTGCTCTCCGGCATCATTATACACGCCGGATTCATATACGTAAACTGTATACTCCGTTTTATAAATTTCATCAAGCAATTTGTCGATATCAATTTCTTTGTTATAAGATTTTTTTATCACATCTTTTCTGATGTTTCTAACAATTGGCTCGTCAAGACCATAATGATGTAAAAAGTCTTTCATAAGTATTGCGGAGTTGTGAAGCAAAATGTTATTTATCCGAACAATTCCGTATTTATAATCCGTGGGAACCATCAATAATACTTCTTTTTCATAATCCTCATGGGCTTTTTGCGCTGTTTCATATACATCAACAATAAGACACTTGTCGTCTATTCTATCATCTGAGAGCGACCATATAGAATAACTTTTGTATATATAATCAAAAGCATTATCGTATGGAGAAACAAGATAATCTTTGTTGTATATATTGCATAATATTTGATATACTTGATCCGCGTCCTCAAAATTTACATCGTCAAGATCATATTCCTTGAAAATAGTGGAAGCTTCCACCGTTTCATATGCTCCGCACGAACACAGAGCAAGCGCTATAATGGCTATCGCGATAATAAAACTGATTGTTTTTTTCATATTATTAAACCCTCCAAATCATATTTATTCAAGGAAGACAAGGCGTTAACAAATTAACATAATCAATTACGGCAATTGAGGCAAAGTCGTATACCCAGTTTGTTGGAATTGCCGAACTAGATACCCCAAAAGCCCCACAATTATAATACATATATTTATAATCTTCCATAGAAAAGAAATCATGCTTCAATATTTCTTTACCACGCCCTGTTGAATCAACGTAATTTGCGTATGTTACAAAAACACTTGCACAACTATCAATATTTTTTATGTAATTCACGCGTTTGGCAAACGCTTCCGAATTCAAATATGATGCTTCAAATTTATCTCCATATCTGGCAAATCCCCAAACGCAATATAATGCGATAAACATTGATTTTTCCATATTGTCAAAATGTTTGAAAAAATTATTGACATATTTTGCATAATCATTTAATGTAAAAACTTGATCTATTGAGTTAATAACCGTTTCATATTTTTCTGCTTTTTCAAAAAATCCGAATATACTTTTTGCAACGGACCAAGCACTTTCAAGAAAAGATCCTATTGATTCAAAAAATCCTTCTTCTCTTTCTTCCGATTCATAGTTTTTTTGATTTTCAATCAAAATTGGACCAATAAAATCATCATTTTGTGTTTCCGCTTCCGGCTCATCTTCATGTTCAATCTGTTCCTCGTGAACATGTGAATTGCCGCCAACAAAATCATCATCACTAATGAGTGCTGAAGTCCTTGATCCACTACCCGAATCAGTCATAAGGGTATTAGTATTCCTGATCAGTGCTTCACCGTCGGGATCAATTGCGTTCACAGGATCGCTTGCACAGTAAGAATACCAGTTCCCGCCATCTCTTATCGGGTCTTCCTGCGTGAATCTACCAATACTTGCATTGTAATTGCGTGCGCGGAGATACAGCGTGCCGCTGACTTTGTCGTAGTATTCTCCGCAGTACCTGAACGGGTTTGCGTCGAGGTTGTCGATATTCTGCTCTTCGCCAAAGGCGTAACA
>CAJONA010000062.1 GCA_905235755.1 uncultured Clostridia bacterium | reverse complement strand
CCGACTTCGTAGTCGTTCGGATCGTGGCACGGCGTTATCTTGACGCATCCCGTTCCGAAGTCTTTTTCGACGTATTCGTCGGCGATGACGGGTATCTCTCTGCCGACAAGCGGAAGGATGAGCGTTTTCCCGACAAGATGGGCGTATCTCTCGTCGTCGGGATGAACGGCGACAGCGGTGTCGCCGAGCATAGTCTCGGGACGCGTCGTGGCGATCACGATGTATTCGTCGCTGTCTTTGACCTTATAGCGGATATGCCAGAACGAGCCTTCGAGTTCCTTGTATTCGACCTCCGCGTCGGAGAGCGCCGTTTGACAGTGCGGGCAGATATTGCTGATGCGGAATCCGCGATAGATGAGCCCCTTGTTGTAAAGCGACACGAACACCTTTTTGACGGCGGATGAGAGCGTGTCGTCCATGGTGAAGCGTTCGCGATCCCAGTCACACGACGAACCGAGTGATTTTAACTGCTCGATTATGCGCGAGCCGTATTTTTCTTTCCATTGCCAGACGCGGTCGACGAACGCCTCGCGTCCGAGATCATAGCGCGTTTTGCCTTCTTCTTTGCGAAGGTACTCTTCGACCTTTATCTGCGTGGCGATGCCCGCGTGATCCGTTCCCGGCACCCACAGCGCAGCGTAGCCCTGCATGCGTTTGAAGCGGATTATCGTGTCCTGAAGCGTCTCGTCGAGCGCGTGTCCCATGTGGAGCTGGCCTGTTACGTTCGGGGGCGGGATAACTATCGTGAACGGCTTTTTGCTTTTGTCGCCGGACGGCGCAAAATATCCGTTTTCGCTCCAAAACTTATACAGCGGCTTTTCTATCGCCGACGGATCGTATGTTTTTGCAAGTTCTTTTCTCATATATGTGACCTCTTATTTGTCTGTATTGTTCTTTTGTTCCGACGGCGTTTTTACCCACGCCGTACATTTTGATCCCTTAGGCACGACTACGTTTATGCCTTTCGGCACAACTTCAATTTCGAGCCGCTTTGCGGCGGATATCTCGCCGTCGGCGCACACGCCGACTGTTTCCTCGGCTTCAAACACCGCCTTTTTGCACTGCAAATAGTGTATAAAAGGCGTTTTTTCGGAATCGTCGAGATGAGTTCCCGCCTTGTATTTGGGCAGAAGCGTCATAAACGTCGGACGCGAGACCTTGTCGACGACGCATATATCCATAAGTCCGTCGTTCAGCATCGCTTTCGGCGCCGACTTATATCCGCCGCCGTAATACTGAGCGTTTGCGAATATGACGAGCAGATGCTCGCCGTCAAATGTTTCGCCGGTGTCTGTTGTGACCTTGAAATTCATTCCGTATTCACGCGTTATGACCTGCAGCGCGGCAATCGTATACGCCATGCCATGCGGTACCCATGATTCGCGCTTTATCTCCTCGACGCGCTTCACGACGTCGCAGTCAAATCCGATGTTGAGAATGTTGAGCGAATATTTGTTGTTGAATTTGATGATGTCGGTCGCTATCGATCTGCCCTGGATCATTTTTTCGATGTCGGCGAAATACTCCTCGTGCGAAAATGATTTTATAAAATCGTTTCCCGTGCCTATCGGTATAACGGCGAGTTCGGCGTGTTTTACGCCTGCGAGCGCGTTCGCAACTTCGTTCATAGTGCCGTCGCCGCCGCACGCGTAAAAGCGGAGCGTTTCGTCCGTTATTTCTTCGCATTTTTTCTTGGCGAAAGCCGTGGCGTCGCCGACTGTCGACGTATTGTGGATCTCATAATCGACGCCGAGCTTCTGGCATGCGAACGTTATTCTCTGCAAGAGTGCGGGGATTATTTTGCCTTTTCCCGCGGCGGGATTTACGATAAAAATATGCTTCATTTTGAACCTCCGTTGATTTTTGCGTAAGGGATTTTTTGCGTATAGATGCGTATAGATAACTATTACACGACATTATAACATAATATGTAAATAATGTCAACATCTTAATTTGAGCAAAACGGCGGCGATACAGAAATTAATGTTGACAAAAAGAGGTGATTATTGTATAATTATTGTAAACAATATCGGGAGGTGCTTATGCTCAAAATAGAACATTACACGAAGAAGTACGGTGATAAGGTCGCCGTCGACGATCTCTCTCTGCACATCGCGCCGGGCGAGATATACGGCTTTATCGGCCACAACGGAGCGGGGAAGACTACGACGCTCAAATCGTGCGCGGGGATACTCGATTTCGAGTCGGGCGGAATATACATCGACGGCGTTTCGATAAAAGACGATCCGATCGGATGCAAAAAGAAAATGGCGTACATCCCCGACAATCCGGACCTTTACGCCTATATGTCCGGAATAAAATATCTGAATTTCATCGCCGACATTTACGGCGTCGGTGAAAACGAGCGCGCCGAAAAAACGGCGAAGTACGCCGAGATGTTCGCCCTGACGGGCGACCTCGCTCAACCCATATCGTCATACTCGCACGGTATGAAGCAAAAACTCGCGCTCATATCGGCGCTTATACATTCGCCGAAGCTCATACTTATGGACGAACCGTTCGTAGGTCTCGATCCGATAGCGTCGCACCGCCTCAAAGAAACGATGCGAGAGATATGCGACGAGGGCGGCGCGATATTCTTCTCGACGCACGTGCTCGAAGTTGCGGAAAAACTGTGCGACAAAGTCGCCATCATCAAAAACGGAAAACTCATCGCCTCCGGAACGATGGAGGAGGTAAAAGGCAATTCGTCGCTCGAACAAGTCTTTTTGGAGCTTGAGGAGGAGAAATGAAAGTACTTTTCTCGCTTATAAAAGCGCAGCTCGCCGCCTTTTTGACCATATTTACGGGCAGAAAAAAGCAACGCTCGCGCGGCAAAACGATAGGATTTATCATTGTGTGGCTTTACATTGCCGCCGCGTTTGTGTCGATGTTCGCGTTTATATTCTTGGGACTGGCGGAGGCATATCTGCCGCTCGGATTTGACTGGCTGTATTTTACGATATACGGAATGATGGCGTTCGCGCTGATGTTCATCGGCAGCGTCTTTATCGCAAAGACGCAGCTCTTTGAAGCAAAGGACAATGAGCTTCTCCTCAGCATGCCGATCCCGCCGTCATATATCGTTGCGAGCCGCATAATATCACTTTTTATCATCAATATCGTATACGAGCTGTGCGTCGCTGTGCCGGCGTTTGTGTGCTTCTGCATAAACGGCAGCGTGACGGCGGCAAAAGTGTTCGCGTTTGTCGTAATGCTCGTTGTACTGCCGCTTCTTTGCATAGGAATAACGGCGCTGTTTGCCGCGCTCCTTTCGGCGCTGCTGTCGCGCGTTAAACGCAAAAACATCGTAACGATGGTATTCAGCATCGCTTTTCTCGTGCTGTATTTTATCGCTTATTCGAGAATGCAGTCGTATATGGAATACCTTATAACCGAGGTTGAGAATATTTCAAACAATCTCGGCGCGGTGTTCTTCCTCTATTGGTTCGGTACGGCGATAGGAAACGGAAACCTTTTGAATTTGCTCCTTGCCGTGATTTTCTCGCTCGCGGTATTCGCGCTCGTGTGGTATATCGTGTCGGCGACGTTCATCAAGATAGCGACGACAAACAGAAGCGCCGCGAAAAAAGTATATGTCGCCTCTAAATCGAAAAACAAGGGCGCCGACAGCGCTCTGCTTCGCCGCGAATTGACGCGCTTCGCTTCAAGTCCCGGATATATGCTCAACTGCGGCATCGGACTGTTTTTCATGCTGGCGGTGCCGGTCATTATGATAATAAGAAAAGCATTCCTCGTCGAAATGTTTACCGAATTGAGATTTGACCTTTCGATGTTCGCGCCTTTGGCGGGCGTGACAATTTGTCTGACGCAAGCGTTTACCGCGATCAGCGCGCCGTCCGTTTCGCTCGAAGGGAACACGCTGTGGATAGCGCAGTCGCTCCCCGTCGGCGGAAGCCGCGTCCTGCTCGCAAAAGTGAAGATGCATTTTCTCGTCGCGGCTCCGTTTTCGCTTGTCGCGTCGGCGGCGATAGCGGTCATATTCCCGAGCGGGATACTCGGCACGGCGGCAGTTATACTCGCTCCGCTCTGTATGTGCGCGTTTGAAGCGACGCTCGGTGTGACGGTGAATATGAAAAATCACCGCTTCGACTGGCTCAATGAGACGGAAGTCATAAAGCGCGGCGCGGCGATGATAATAACGCTCGGAATATCGTTCGGAGTTGTAATTATACCTGCGGTGCTGTACTTTACATTATTGCGGCTGTTTATCAGCTTGAATGTGTTTATGCTGATCTTTTCCGCGGCGCTTGCCGTTGCGGCGGCGGTGATGTACGGAAACATCAAAAACAATGGCGACGCACGCTTTGCGGCGCTCGGCAACTGATATTATTTGAATAAAAAAAGAGGGCGATCACGTATCGCCCTCTGTCATTTCGGCAACTTTCATCATAATTGCGCATTCGATGCGCTTTTTGAAAAGACGGCACCCGTATTCGTATATGCCCGTGATGTCGCCGGTCGCGTGATATGCGTTCGCCGCGCAGCCGCCCGAGCAGTACAGCTTCGCCCAACAGTCGTCGCATTCGCGGCGCGAATAGACGTTGCATTTTCGGAATTTGTCGCGCACTTCTTCGTTTTTGACG
The DNA here is from genome assembly GCA_905235755.1 of uncultured Clostridia bacterium. Lineage (GTDB taxonomy): Bacteria > Bacillota > Clostridia > Oscillospirales > CAG-272 > RGIG6816. Next base: position 2,137 of record CAJONA010000062.1, on the reverse strand, counting down.
CCGTCCCAAATGTTGCCGAGACTGTATTTTTCGTCTCCGACGAACTGGTGGCAAGGGAAGAGCTCGCCCCACGGCGTAACGGCCATATATTCCGTGCCGGAGCCGCAGCCGTTTATGCGCTTGTATATGCAAGGCCCGTGCGAGAGATCTATCATATAATGATAGAACGTCAGCTCGCGGCCTTCTTTTTTTCTTTTTAGCATCTCGTTTGCGAGTATCTCGTACTGCTCGAAGAGCTTCGGCAGATCCTCCTCAGTCAGCGCTTCGGGATCTGTCGGCGCGCATACGACGGGCTCCATGCTGAGCTGCGTAAATCCGAGATCGGCGAGATGAAACAGATCGCGCGTAAAGTCGACGTTTCTGTGCGTGAACGTGCCGCGCACGTAATAGCCCGTGTCTCCGCGGCTTTTTGCGAACTTTTGAAATTTCGGGATTATCCTGTCATAACTGCCGTTGCCGGCGTAGTCCTTGCGATAATAGTCGTGTACTTCCTTGCGGCCGTCGATGCTCATGACGACGTTGTGCATCTCGCGGTTTGAAAATTCTATCACGTCGTCGTCGACGAGCATACCGTTCGTCGTCAGCGTGAAGCGGAAGTGCTTGCCCTTTTCCTTTTCGATACTGCGTCCGTATTCGACTATCTGTTTGACGACGTCCCAGTTCATCAGCGGTTCGCCGCCGAAAAAGTCGACTTCGAGGTTTGTCCTGCCGCCCGAGTTTTCGACGAGAAAATCAAGCGCGCGCTTGCCGACTTCAAAACTCATCAGCGCTCTTTCGCCCTTGTATTTGCCCTGCGACGCAAAGCAGTACGAGCAATTGAGATTGCAGGTGTGCGCGACGTGCAGGCACAGCGCCTTGATCGTGTTCGATTTGAACTTTGTGCCGGACGCTATCGACGCGTATGGATCGGAGGTGAACAGCTTTCGCCGTTCTTTCAGCTCTTTTACATCGGCGATGCACTCGCGCACCTCGTTCTCGTTCACGTCGCCGCGGTCCTTGTATTTTTCCGTGACGGCTGAGACGATCTCGTCCTCGGTGTGCGTCTCGAACATCTCTATGATGTCGTAGGCGACGTCGTCGACGGAATGCACCGAACCGCTGTAAACGTCGATCACGATGTTATACCCGCCGAGCTTGTATGTATGTATCATGATTTCCTCATTTCACAAAAATTGCCGCTCTCGGCGGCCTTTTTTGATGTTTAAATGATATTATTTGCTTTCTTTTTCGTTTTTCTTGTTCTCGCAGGGCTGATTTGCTACGCCGCAAGACGTTTTGCAGGCCGACTGGCATGATGTCTGGCATTCGCCGCAGCCGCCGTTCTTTACGCTTTTTTCAAGGTCTCTTGTGTCGAGAGTCTGAATTCTTTTCATTTTGTGTCTCCTTTTTATGATGATTTGTTTACGTATGCAAATATTATACTATCAAATTTTTGATGTGTCAAGATTTATTTTTCAATTACGCGAAAAGTTTTGAGCATTTTGTCGTTTGCGACCACCTTTGCGCCGAGTTTTTGCATATCTTCGGCAAAAGAGATCACGTTTTCGGTGAATATCTCCCCCGGCACGATCAGCGGCACGCCCGGCGGGTACGAATATATGTACTCTGCGCTGACGCGCCCGACGGCGTCGCTTCGCGGCACCGCCGCGGCTTTAAGTCCGACCGCTTCTTTGATCGTCATGGCGTACGGAGGCACGGCACAGTTTAGCGCCGCGCCGCATTTTTTTCGCGCGACATTTTTTTCGATATCGGCGAGTGCCGAAAAGAGTGCGCCGAGCGAGCTTTCATCGTCAAATATCCCCGTCATCGCAAGCGCGAATTTTTCACCCGCCGCTTCAAGCTCGATGCTGTATTTTTCACGCAAAATCCTCATCAGCTCGTATCCCGAAACAGACGTGTCCGCCGTCGATATGACGATCTTGCTCTTGTCAAAGGCAAAACAGCCGTCGCCTCGGAAGAGCTTGAATTTTTCGAGCGACGCGGCGTCGTTTATAAACTTGTCGATACTGTCGCTCCATTTGTTGAGCGCGTCCTTGTGATTTAAGATATGATCCACGCAGCCGTCGGCAGACGCCATGAGCAGATACGACGGGCTCGACGTCTCGAATACGTCGAGTGCGCGGACGAACGCTTCGTC
>CAJONA010000061.1 GCA_905235755.1 uncultured Clostridia bacterium | reverse complement strand
ACGGCAAAGTTTACGCCGTAGCTCCGAGCTCGTACCCGAAGCATCTGAAATGGCAAAAACGCTTTGCGTCGATATTCTCCGACGGCGAGCCGATGGACGAATTCTCGGAGAGCTACACCGAATTTTTCGGCGACGGAACGCTCGAACATCCGGCGCGCGGCGGCAGTTTATCGTCGAAAATACCGACAAAAGACGTCTCTTTCTTCGCCATGGCGAAGAATATCACACTCGGAGCAAAAGAGACGAAATTCATAGATGAATTTGTCGGATTCACAGCCGACAGGACGCCCGATCTCTCGGATTTCGACAGAAAAGTATCGAACTTCATCAATATATATCGCTGCCACGAAAACACGCAAGCGGCGCTTGAAAGCGTGATAAATTTCATCGAAAATTATTCGTCATATCTGCAAATATCGAGCGATGACAAGGATTTTTGCGCGTATGTGAACAATGACCTGCCCTTTCAGGTGCTGTATCAGTCGTTTGTATCACGCTCGTTCGCATGGACGCAAAAGGCGTTCCGAGAGATAGGCTTCCGCGAGATACAGGATATGTACGCTTCCGTTTATTATATGTGCGCCATGGGCAATTCGGAACTGGCAAAGCAAATGCTGTCGCGCTGGGTTTGCAACGTCTACAACATGGGGTATGCAAATCACAATTTCTATAACAGCGGCAAGGAGCCGGGCATATGTTCCGACGACGGATTGTGGCTCATTCAGGCGATATACAGATACGTTTCGCTCACTGCCGACATCGGCTTCTTAAACGAGGTATATCCGACGGCGGACGGCGGCGAGCGCACCGTGTTCGACACGATGTGCGCCGTTGTCGAGTACAGCGGCAAGATCTCTGTCGGCGCGCACGGTTTTCCTCTCATGGACAAGGCGGACTGGAACGACACGATGAAGCTCGACAACGACTGGATAGACGGCAAAGAAAAAGAAAAGCGCTACCGCGCGCAGCTTGAAAGCAAAAATCAAAAATACGGCGTAAAATTCGAGAGCAACTATTCCGAAAGCGTGATGAACGCTTTTCTGCTCAAAATCGCGCTCGACGAGCTTTCCGAGATGGCAAAAGCCATAGGCAAAAACGGATTTGAAAGCGAGAGCAAAACGCTTGAAGAAAACCTGAAAAAATACGCGTGGAAAGATGATTTTTACGCACGCGCATTGCTCGGCGCAGATCACGGGGAATACACGTTCCTCGGCGCGAAAGGCGACGGACTATCCGCCGATGAAAATATCGACGGCACATATTTTTTGAACTCGTTCAGCTGGTCGATATTGGCGGGAATCGCCGACGAAGAACAGATAAAAACGATGCTTGTCAACATAAAGAAGTATCGGTGGACAGACGCGGGGCTCAAACTTTGCACGCCGGCGGCGCTTGAAAAGCTCGCAAGCGGCACCGCGGCGGGGTGCTACTACCCCGGGGACAGAGAGAACGGAGGCGTGTTCAAGCACGCCGATATAATGGCCGCCGTTGCCATGCTGAAAGCCGCAAAAAAAGTAAACGACATTTATCTCGCCGAAGATCTGTACACTTTCGCGTATGATATAATCGAAAAGATGCTCCCGTTCAAAACGCTCGAAAACCCTTATGTGATCAAAGGAAATCCGCGTTTTTGCACTCAATACAACAACAGCGATTCCGGCGAAAACTGCGGCCCGATGCTCTCAGGCACGGCGAGCTGGCTGTCGCTTGCGACATTTGAGATCTTCGGGATTGACTATTCTTCGCGCGGCATTTCAATAGATCCGATACTGCCTCCCGCCGAGGTAAATTATATTTACCGTATCAAATGTGCGGGCACAGAGTTTGAAATAACGGCAGAAAAGCCGACAGGCTTTGTCCGCACCGATAAAAACACCGAATATTATCTCGATGGTGAGCAGGTCGATAAGCTCGTAAACATCGCTCCCGACGGCAAAAAGCACAAGATAAAAATTATTTTCAAAAAGTAAAAATTTCCCGTTTTTGTCGTCCCGCAAATGTCAGTCGATTCGTTTATATTACAGAGATCGGACTTCTCCTTTTAAATTTTTTAAAATGCATAGAAAAACAGCGCCGCGGCGCTGTTTTTCTCTTTTATTCCATTTTTGATCTTTTTTCAAAAGCCGCTGTCAATTCCGACTTGATGGCGGCGTTTTCCACAGATGTCAGCTTCTCGTCCGACGAATAGACGCGCTTCGCCGCGTCGGCGGCGGCGTACAAAAGCTCCTTGTCCGAAAGCATCGCCGCAAGTTTCAAATCAATATCTCCGCTCTGGCGTATTTTTTGACCGCCGACTGCAAGAAAATCGCCAGGTCCGCGCATTTCGAGATCCTTTTCCGCAATGACGTAGCCGTTGTGTTCGCTTCGCAAAATTTCAAGGCGCGCTCTCGATTTTTCGCTTTTTGCATCGGAAATGAGTATACAATATGATTTCTTTTCTCCCCTGCCGACGCGTCCGCGAAGCTGATGCAGTCCCGACAGCCCGAAAAACTCCGCGTTTTCAATTATCATCAGCGACGCGCGCGGCACGTTTACGCCGACCTCGATGACCGTCGTCGAAACGAGAATGTCGATCTTTCCGTCGACAAATTCCGCCATTATCTTTTCTTTTGCGGCGCTTTTCAGTTTTCCGTGGATAAACCCGACGACGAGCGTCGGGAATTTCTTTTGCAGTTCCTCGGCGTAGTTCACCGCCGCTTTGAGTTTCGGCTTTTCATTAAAATCGTCAAACGTTTCAAGCGCCGATATAGGTATCTTGTCGCCGTTTTCGCTCTCAACAATCTCCTGCTCCTCCACGCTCGGGCAAACAATATAGACCTGACCGCCTTCGGCTACGTTTTTCTCAATAAATTTGTCCACTCTCTCGCGATAGCTTTCATCGACGACGAACGTTTCGACCGTCTGTCTGCCCGGCGGCATCTCATCTATCGACGAAATGTCAAGGTCTCCGTACAAAACGAGCGCGAGCGTGCGCGGTATCGGCGTCGCGCTCATCGAAATGAGGTGGCAGTTTTTGCTCTTGTTTTTAAGTTTTTCGCGCTGAGCCGCGCCGAAACGGTGCTGTTCGTCGATGACGATAAGCCCCAGATCCCCAAACGCAACGGTATCCTCGATAAGCGCGTGAGTTCCTATGACGAGAAGCGGCGTTCCGACGATCAGGCGGTCGCAGACGCGGCGCTTTTTTGCGGGAGTGAGCGCGCCGATAAGAAGCTCGCACTCATATCCGAGTTTTTCAAAGATGGGACTTAGCGTCAGGTAATGCTGGCGCGCGAGTATTTCGGTCGGCGCCATCAGCGCCGCTTGATGACCGTTCGCCAGCGCCAAAAACAGCGCGTATGCGGCGCACAGCGTTTTGCCGCTGCCGACGTCGCCGGTTATGAGTCTCGACATCCGCAAGCCCGACGAAAGATCGGCATTTATCTCGCCTATCGTGCGCATTTGCGCCGCCGTCGGAGTGTAAGGCAGTGCGTCGAGCAGACGTTTTCCGAGCGAAATGTCAAATACCGTCCCGGGTATATTTTTCTCGCTTCCCGACAAAGCGAGCGACGACAGCACAAACAGGAATATCTCGTCAAAAGCGAGGCGGCGCCGCGCTTTTTCGATCTCATCATACCCGTCGGGAAAATGAATTTGTGAAATAGCGTAATCAATGTCGGGCAGCGCGCATTTGCGTTTTATTTCATACGGCAGCATATCGCGTATGCCGTCGGAGCAAATCGGCGAAAGGAGCGCGGCAAGCGCGCTCTCGACAGCCGCCGACATCTGCTTTTGCGATATTCCTTCGGTCAGCGGATAAACAGGCATAAAGCGCTTTAAATTTGAATTTTCGGTGTAATGCTCGTATGTCGGCGACGTAAGTTCGACGCGTCCGTTTTTGATGGCTGCCCTGCCGAAAAATCGGTATGTTTCGCCTGTTCTCAGCGCATCTTTGACATACGGCGCGTTGAAATACGTGATGTTGCATTTGCCGCTCTCGTCGAACGCTTGAAGCTTCGTTATTACCATTCCGCGCCGTATCTGCGCCGAGCGCGGCGTGCCGGCGACGGTCAGCATGAGCGCGCAGACTTCTCCGTCGCTCACTTGGTCGAGCGTTTTTATATTGCCTCTGTTTTCGTATGCGCGCGGGAAATGATAGCACAGATCGCGCAGCGTGAATATCCCGAGGCGCGAAAAAGCCTCGGCCTTCTTCGGACCGATTCCGTAAAGATATGACACGGGCGTATTTTTGCCGAGTTCCATCGTACTTTTACGCATTTTTACCTCTTAATATCCGCGCCGGACGCGTTAAAACTCATTTTTTCTGAAAATATTTTATCATATTCACTTTTTTCAGTCAATAAATATACGAAAATATACGAAAAAATATTGAAAAATCAAAATCGGAGTGATATACTGTTATTTGTAATTTTATATAGGAGAACAATATGCAAAACAAAGTAGAACCAAGAATTCTTCAAGGCTTTTCGGAGCTCCTGCCGTCGGATCAGCTCGCGTACAACGCCATGTACGACAAGATTCGTTCTGTGTACGAGCGCTTCGGCTTTTTGCCGATAGACACGCCCGTACTCGAATATTCGGACGTGCTGCTCGCCAAAGCGGGCGGCGAGACCGAAAAGCAGATATACAGATTCAACAAGGGCGACACAGACATCGCAATGCGCTTTGATCTTACGGTGCCGCTCGCGCGGTACGTCGCGATGCATCAAAACGATCTCGCCTTTCCTTTCAAACGCTATCATATGGCGAAGGTATACCGCGGCGAACGCCCGCAAAAAGGACGCTACCGCGAGTTCTGTCAGTGCGACATCGACATTATCGGAAGCGACACGCTCGACCTCATCTATGACGCCGAGATACCCGCGGTCATATATAACGTATTCAAAGAGCTCGACATCGGCAAGTTCACGATAAGAATAAACAATCGCAGGGTGCTCGGCGGATTTTTCGACGCGCTCGGGCTTTCCGACAAGGTGACCGACGTAATGCGCGTGATAGACAAGCTCGAAAAGATAGGCGTCGACGCCGTAAAGCAGGAGCTTTCAAAGCTCGGCATCGACGAGGCTGTCATCGAAAAGATAATCTCCTTCATCGGAATTTGCGGCAGCTGCGACGAAATGATCGCTTCCCTGCGCGCCATCGGATGCGACAATGAAAAGTTCTGCGCGGGCGTGGACGAGCTTGACGCCGTCGTCGGCTATATACGCGATTTCGGCGTGCCGGATGACTACTTTACGCTCGATCTCACGATAGCTCGAGGACTTGACTACTACACCGGCACCGTCTACGAAACAAAGATAGACAACGCGCCCGAATTCGGAAGCGTATGCTCGGGCGGCAGATATGACGATCTTACCGGTTATTACACGGACCAGAAGCTTCCCGGAATAGGCATTTCGATAGGACTGACAAGGCTTTTCGCGCAGCTCAAAGAATACGGGATGATAAAAGACGACAGAAAATCGGTCATCGACGTGCTCGTCATTCCGATGGACAAGACGGCTATACCGTCGGCGATAGAGGCGGCGAGGTCGTTCAGAGATGCGGGCGTGCCGACAGACGTTTATTACCTTGAAAAAGGTATGAAGCCGAAGATGAAATACGCCAACCGCATCGGCGTGCCGTATGTCGCTATCATAGGCGAGAGCGAAATGGCGGAAAACAAAGTCGCGCTCAGAAATATGCTCGGCGACGGTCAGCAGACCGTGAGTATAACGGACGCGATAAACATTATAAAAAATACCGAAGACAGCGTTTGAAAGAGGCAAAATATGGCTGAATTTTTTGACAAAACAGACAGAAGAACGAACTACTGCGGAGAATTCCGCACATCCGACATAGGCAAAAAAGTATGCGTTATGGGCTGGACGGCGCGTGTGCGCGATCTCGGCTCGCTCATATTCATCGATCTGCGCGACCGCACGGGCATCGTGCAGCTCGCGTTTGACGAAAACACGAAAAAGGACATCTTTGACAAAGCGTTCAAGACTCGCACGGAATATGTCGTCGTCGCAAAGGGCGAGGTGCGTATGCGCTCCTCGATAAACAAGCAGATACCGACAGGAGATGTTGAGATATTCGTCGACGAATACAAGATCATCAGCGCCGCGCAGACGACGCCGTTTGAAATAAACGACGGCATTTCCGTCAAGGACGAGCTTTCGCTCAAATACCGTTATCTCGACCTGCGCCGTCCGTCGCTGACGCAAAACATACTCATGCGCCACGAAATAGCGAAAGCGGCGCGCGAATATTACTATAATAACGGCTTTGTCGAGATAGAAACGCCGATGATGATAAAATCAACACCCGAAGGCGCGCGCGACTATCTCGTTCCGTCGAGGATACACAAAGGCAGTTTCTATGCCCTGCCGCAATCGCCGCAGATATATAAACAGCTTCTCATGGTGGCGGGATTTGACAGATATATTCAACTGGCGCGCTGCTTCCGTGACGAAGACTTGCGCGCAGACCGTCAGCCCGAATTTACGCAGATAGACCTCGAAATGTCATTCGTCGATCAAAACGACATAATGACGATGAACGAGGGATTTATCGCATACGTGTTCAAAAAAGTGCTCGGAAAGGATATTTCCCTGCCGCTCCCGAGACTGACATATAACGACGCGATGAACCGTTACGGATCCGACAAGCCCGACACGCGCTTCGGCATGGAGATATGCGACGTGTCCGATCTCGTCAAGAACTGCGGATTCGGAGTTTTCTCCGGCGCGGTTCAGAGCGGCGGCTCAGTCCGATAGTCGCCAAGGGCGGCGCGGCCGTTCTCACCCGCAAAGAGATAGACAAGCTCACCGAACACGCCAAAGGCATCGGCGCAAAAGGTCTCGCGTTTATCAGATATTCGGAAGACACGCCGACGTGCGCGTTCTCAAAATTCCTCGCAGAGGGCGAACTCGAAGCGATAATGCAGCGCATCGGCTGTGAAAAAGGTGACGTCGCGCTGTTTGTCGCCGACAAGAACAGCGTCGTTCTTCCGACGCTCGGCGCTTTGCGTCTCATCGTCGCAAAACAGATGAATATCATCCCCGACACGCTTGGCTTCGTGTGGATAACGGAGTTTCCGTTCTTCGAGTGGAACGAGGAGACGCAGGCATGGGACGCCATGCATCACCCGTTCACGATGCCGCTTGAAGAGTGCATGAAAGATCTCGATACGAACAAAGGCGCCGTTCGCGCGACCGCCTTTGACCTCGTGCTCAACGGCGTCGAGCTCTCGTCAGGCTCGATGAGGATAACAGATCCCGCGCTTCAAAAAAAGATGTTCGACCTGCTCGGTCTTACCGATGAGGAGATAGAGGCAAAATTCGGCTTTCTCGTCGAAGCGTACAACTACGGCGCTCCGCCGCACGGCGGCGCCGCCATCGGTCTCGACCGTCTCGCTATGATAATGTGCGGCGCGGACAGTCTTCGCGACGTCGTGGCGTTCCCGAAGGTGCAGAACGCGTCCGAGCTTATGTCGGGCGCGCCGACGCCGACGGATAACAAGGCGCTCGCCGACCTCGGCATCAAAGTGATCGACAATTAAAATAATACAAGGAGATTGTCTGACATGAACGAATTCTTATCTACTCTTTGGTCAAAGCTGGCCGAATTTGCAACGACATACGGCTTCCGCCTTTTGGCGGCGCTCGTTGTACTGTTCGTCGGCACAAAGCTGATCAAACTTGTGATGAGACGTATCTCAAAGAGCAAACAGCTGGCAAAACTGCAAAAAACAGCGCAGAACATTACAACACACGCTGTAAAAATCGCACTGTATGCTCTGCTGATAATAACCGTCTGCTCGATCATGGAAATTCCGATGGCGTCGATAGTAGGTATCGTTACGTCTTGTGCGCTCGCTATAGGTCTTGCTTTGCAGGGATCGCTGGCAAACCTTGCGGGAGGCTTTATGATCCTGCTTTTCAAGCCGTTTGAGGTCGACGATTACATAGACAACGGCTCATATTCGGGAACAGTTGTGGATATTGGCGTTTTCTACACGACGCTCAAAACTCCGGACAACAAAAAAGTCGTCATTCCGAACGGCGCGCTTTCCAACGGCTCCATTGTCAACTTCTCGACTCACGACACGCGCCGCGTCGATTTCTCGTTCGGCGTCGCATATGCGAGCGATATAGACCTTGTGAGAAAGGTCCTGCTTTCCGTCGCCGAGTCGAACGATCTCGTGCTGAAAGATCCCGCGCCCGTTGTGTACTTGCTCGAGCAGGCAGACAGCGCGCTCATCTTCTCGCTTCGCGTGTGGGTGAACAAGAACGACTATTGGAGCGTATTCTTTGATATAAACGAGAGAGCAAAAAAAGAGTTCGACAAGAGCGGCATAGAGATACCGTTCCCGCAGCTCGACGTGCATCTTGACAAATAATATGGAGCAAAAACTGTTTAAGAAAAACGACGACGGCTTTGTTTGTCTCAATTGCGGCTTTGAAGTAAAGCCGCTCGGCTACTCGTCGAGAAATCATTGTCCTCGCTGTCTGTGTTCCTTGCACGTCGATATAAATCCGGGCGACAGGATGAACGACTGCGGCGGCATTATGGACCCCGTTTTTGCGGAAATAGTGGCGCAAAAAGGATATGTCATCACCCACAAATGCCGCAAGTGCGGCGCGCTCCGACGCAACAAAGCGGCAAACGAAGCGAAAGTCCAGCCCGATGACGTTTCCCTGCTCATCAGTCTCACCGTCGCAAAATAACAAAATTAAAATAAAAATCCGCGATATTTTTGTATCGCGGATTTTTCATTTATATAATGAATATATTTATTTCTGTACCGACATTTTCAGCGAATTGAGACACTCGGCGCAAACAAGTTTGCCTTTGAAAAGCGTAACGTTGTCTGAATTTCCGCAGAAAACGCACGACGGCTCGTATTTTCTGAGGATTATCTTTTCCTCGTCAACAAATATTTCGACTGCGTCCGAACGTTCGAGATTCATAGTTCTGCGTATTTCTATAGGAAGCACTATCCTTCCAAGCTCATCAATTTTTCTTACAATTCCCGTAGATTTCATTTTTTTCTCCTATGATATGTTTGAGTCTTATGTAATTGTAGCAAAAAAAAACGGTTTTGTCAACATATTTTGTCTTAAAAAAGCAATAAATGTCAAATTCAGTCATTTAAAGAGGTGATCTTATGATCGGCATAGTATTTGCCGTTATATGCGTCATATCGCTCGTATGCGCGCTCGTCACGGGCAACGTCGAGGCGCTCTCCGTCGCCGTTGTCGACGGCGCGGAGAAGGCGGTTGCGCTCACGATAGCGCTGTGCGGAATGATGGGACTGTGGAACGGCACGATGAACGTGCTTGAAAAAGCGGGCGCGTGCAAACTTTTAGCAAAAATGATACACCCGTTTTTAAAGATATTTTTTCCCGCCGCGAGCCGAGATGAATCGGCAAGCGAGGCGATATCGGCGTCTGTCGCGGCAAATATGCTCGGGCTCGGAAACGCGGCGACGCCGCTCGGGATACGAGCGATGCGATCGATGCAGGCTGCGGGCGCCGACGACGACATGGTAACATTCGCCGTGATGAACAC
>CAJONA010000060.1 GCA_905235755.1 uncultured Clostridia bacterium | reverse complement strand
ACATCATGCGCATCGACCATTTCATCGCGTCGAACGGCACGCTGTTCAACATGAAATTCCACCCGACGGCGCTTGCCGGACAGCAGGGACTTGAAAACTTTGTGGCGCTCGTCCGCGGATACTTCGACAAAAAAGGAACGCACATGCAGTTCAACGTCGTCAGCCGCGAAACGCTGCGCGAAGCGCAGAGAGAGCCCGACAAGTACCGTTCGCTCGTCGTGCGCGTCGCAGGATACAGCGCACTGTTCACGACTCTTTCGAGAGCGCTTCAGGACGATATCATCAAGAGAACGGAGCAGGGAGAGTTTTGATGGACGACTACATGAACATAAAAGGCAGGATATTCGACATCCAGCGCTTTTCTGTCCATGACGGACCGGGCATACGGACGATAGTTTTCCTCAAAGGGTGCTATCTCAGATGCAAATGGTGCTGCAACCCAGAATCGCAGAGATACGATATGGAGCTGATGACGCTCGCAGGCAAGACGAAAGTCGTCGGCCGCGACGTCACGGTGGCGGAAGTCTTGGCGGAGGTCGAACGCGACCGCGTCTACTACGACCGCTCCGGCGGCGGAATGACGCTTTCGGGCGGCGAGTCGCTCGCTCAACCCGAGTTCGCTCCGGCGCTTCTCAGAGCGGCAAAGGAGAGCGGCATAAACACCGCGATGGAATCGACGGGTTTTGCCGACTGGTCGGTCATAGAAAAATATCTGCCGTATCTCGACACCTACCTCATGGACATAAAACACATCAGTAGCGAAAAGCACAAGGCTTTTACATCTCAGCCGAACGAGAAGATTCTCGAAAACGCAAAAAAAATAGCGAAAAACGCGAAAAAACTCATAATCCGCACGCCAGTCATCCCGACGTTCAACGCAACGCCGGAGGAAATACGCGATATTGCGAGATTTGCAAAATCGCTCGGCACAGTTACGGAAATGCACATATTGCCGTATCACCGCATAGGATCCGATAAATACGCGGGGCTCGGCAGAGAATACACGCTGAAGGACATCGAACCGCCGTCAAAAGAGCTTATGCAGACTCTTTTGGATGTCGTGAACTCCGAAGGACTTCACGGGCAGATCGGAGGGTAAAATGGATATTTCAAAGCTCGGCATGAATGAAGAAAAAATGCGTATAATTCAGGAAAGCGTACCGGGCAAGCAGATAACGCTTTCACATATAATCGCAAATCCCGACGCGCTCCTTTACCGCAAGCTCGGACTCGATCCGTCTGTCGAGTACAGCGCGACGGCGATAGGCATTATGACGCTGTGTCCAAGCGAGACCGCAATCATAGCCGCCGACCTCTGCATGAAGGCGAGTGCGGCGCGCCTCGGATTTGTCGACAGATTCAGCGGCACTGTAATAATAACCGGCACCGTTTCGGAGGTCGAAGCGTCGCTTAAAGCCGTAAACGAATACGCAGAACAGAAGCTCGGCTTCACCGTGTGCGAAATAACGAAAACGTAATGAAAAAGATAATCCTCATCGGGCGCTCCGGCGTCGGAAAGACGACGCTGAAGCAAGCGCTCAAAAAGGAAAAGATCGAATACCGCAAGACTCAGTACGTCGACTGGCACGACTTTATCATCGACACGCCCGGAGAGTACGTCGAAAACAAAAATCTCAGCTGTGCGCTCGGGCTTTACGCCTATGAAGCGGACGTCGTGGGACTTTTGCTTTCGGCTGACGACTGGTTTTCGGTATACTCGCCGAATATGGTCGGGCTTGTAAACCGCGAGGTCGTCGGGATAGTTACAAAGACCGATCTTGCCTCGCCGAGAAAGGCGGAGGAGTGGCTGCGCCTCGCGGGATGCGAGAAGATATTCAAGGTCAATTCTTTGACGGGTGACGGCGTCGGCGAACTTATTGATTATTTGAAATAAAATAAAAAAATAAAAACATAAATCATCAAGGAGACAAAAATGGCAACTGTAAACGAATATGAGATCAAAAAGCAGATCTGCGATATCGGTAAGCGTATTTACAATCGCGGAATGGTAGCCGCTAACGACGGCAACATCTCGGTAAAACTCAATGATCACGAATTTCTTTGCACGCCGACAGGCGTATCGAAAGGCTTTATGACGCCCGAGTACATATGCAAAGTCGACGAAAAGGGAAACGTCATTCAGGCAAATTCGGGCTTCAAACCGTCGTCTGAAATCAAGATGCACATGCGTGTGTACGAAAAACGCCCCGACGTAAGAAGCGTCGTTCACGCTCATCCGATGTACGCGACGAGCTTCGCTATCGCGGGAATCCCGCTCACACAACCGATAATGCCGGAGGCGGTAATCGCTCTCGGATGTGTTCCGATAGCTGAATACGGATGCCCCTCGACAGAGGAAATACCCGACGCGGTCGAGAAATACCTTCCGTACTTCGACGCGGTGCTGCTTGCAAATCACGGCGCGCTGACATATTCCGATTCGCTCCTCGCGGCGTATATGAAGATGGAATCGGTCGAGTTCTACGCACAGCTCCTGTATCAATCGAAAGTCCTCGGCGGTCCGAAGGAATTCACTCCCGAACAGGTAGAACAGCTCTATGAGATAAGAAGAAAATTCGGTATGAAGGGCAAACATCCCGCAAACGTATGTCTTAACGCAAAAGCCGGCAAGCAGAGCTGCCACGGATGCGGCGGTTCGTGCTCGGGCGGTTCGTGTTCAGGCTCAAGTGACGCCGATCTCGTAGCCGAGATAACAAAAAGAGTAATGGAGCAGCTCGGCAAATAAATATAATTTTTAAGGAAGGCCGATATGAACGAAAAATTCATAAAAGAAACGGTCGATGCCATCGTCGAAGAAATAGTGAGGCCGTCAAACGACATGACTCTCGAAGCGGCGCTCATACTTTGCCGTAAGGTGATGAAGAAAGCGAAGGAAAAAGGCGTGAAGGCGGTCGTCGCCGTGACAAACAAGGGCGCAAATCCCGTGACTGTTCAATGCTCGGACGACTCGTTCATCGCGAGTTATGACATCGCGCTGAACAAAGCGTACACCTCGGTGGCGCTGAAAATGACGACGAAAGAACTCGCGGCGCTCGCCGCTCCAGGCGGCTCGCTGTACGGCATACAGTTCACAAACGGCGGAAAGATCGTTATATTCGGCGGCGGCGAACCGCTTAAAAACAAAAACGGCGAAGTCATCGGCGGTATCGGCGTTTCAGGCGGAAGCGAGGAACAGGACACATACCTCGCCGGCTACGGCAGAGAAATTTTTGAGAAAGGAACAGTATAGAACAATGGATATAAATTCAGCAAACATCGAGCAGATAGTAAAACAAGTGCTTGCTCAGATGAATGGCGGAACTGTATCGGCAAAGACGGGATCGAGCGGCACCGTTCCGAAAACGGCTAAGGTCGCTGTGCTCACAAAACTCGAACATTTCGACATCAAGGAATATCCGATCCCCGAGGTCGGGGACGACGACATACTCGTCAAGGTCGAAGGATGCGGCATATGCGGCACAGACGCTCACGAATTCAAGAGAGATCCGTTCGGGCTTATCCCCGTTGCGCTCGGACACGAGGGAACGGGCGAGATAGTAAAAATGGGCAAAAACGTAAAAGTCGACAGCGCGGGTAAGCCGCTTAAAGTCGGCGACAAGGTCGTCACGTGTATGATATTCAAGGACAATCCCGACATCACGATGTTTGACCTCAACAAGCAAAATGTAGGCGGCGCGGACGTTTACGGACTTCTTCCCGACGATGACTATCATTTGAACGGCTGGTTCTCGGATTACATATTCGTAAGGAAAGGCTCGACTATATTCAACGTGAGCGATCTCGACCTCGATTCGAGAATACTCATCGAGCCGTGTGCGGTCCTGATACACGCCGTTGAGAGAGCGAAAACGACGGGCATACTCCGCTTCAATTCGCGCGTTGTCGTTCAGGGGTGCGGTCCGATAGGTCTTATATGCATAGCCGTTCTTCGCACGATGGGAATAGAGAACATCGTCGCAGTCGACGGCAACGATATGCGCCTTGAATTTGCACATCAGATGGGTGCAGGCGCACACGTCAATTTCAAGGACCACAAGGGCATCGAAGAACTGACGCAGGGCGTCAAGGACGCGTTCGGCGGATATCTCGCAGACTTCGCGTTCCAATGCACAGGCTCTCCCGCAGGACATTCGAACATATACAAATTCATTCGAAACGGCGGCGGGCTGTGCGAACTCGGTTTCTTTATCAACGGCGGAGACGCTACGATAAATCCGCATTTCGATATATGCTCGAAGGAGATAACGACAGTCGGCTCGTGGGTATACACGCTCCGCGATTACGCGACGACGTTCGATTTCTTAAAACGCGCACAGGCGATAGGGCTCCCGATAAAGAAACTCATCACGCACAAATACCCGCTTGACAAGATAAACGACGCGTTTGCGACCAATCTGAAAATGGAAGGTCTGAAAATAGCGATCGTAAACAACTGACAAAGATTTTAAGGAGGTCCCGCGATGAAAAGAGCGGTTGGAATTGTTGAAGTATACGGACTTGTGGCGGCGTTTGCCGCGTGCGACGCCGGCTGTAAGGCGGCGGACGTTACCGTTGAAAAATTCGACAAGAATAAACCGGCGAACGCGGACTCTCTGCCTGTGCCGCTGCTTGTGGCTGTAAAGTTCCGCGGTACCGTCGACAACGTAACGGCGGCTGTGGACGCGGCTCTCGAAGCGGCAAAAAGAGTGAGCGGCGTGGTTACACATCACATTATACCAAACGTGGAAGAAGACACGGAGAAAATGCTGAAGATCAGCGGATTTGACAAGGATTGAAAGGCGATAATTCATTTATGAAAGCACTCGGATTTATCGAAATAACGGGCGTTACGGCGGCACTCGATGCGCTTGACATAATGTGCAAGTCGGCAAACGTCGAACTCGTGACATGGGAGCGCAAGCTCGGAGGACGTCTCGTTACAATAATAGTCGAAGGCGATATCTCCGCGGTGAACGCGGCTGTCGAAAACGCGACAAAGCTCGCGATCAAAAAGCCTGCGGCGCATCTTGTCTTGGCAAATCCGCACCCCGAAACACGCAGGATAGTTGATATGAGCGCGGCGCGGCTTATAAACAAAGATAAAAAATAAAAATAAAAAAACAACACAAACATTATCAAGGAGGAAACAAAAATGGCACTTGAAGCACTCGGAATGGTAGAAACAAGAGGACTTGTAGCGGCGATCGAAGCTGCCGATGCAATGGTAAAGGCGGCAAACGTAACGCTTATCGGCACGGAAAAGATCGGCAGCGGACTCGTATCGGTCATGGTACGCGGCGATGTCGGCGCGGTAAAGGCTGCGACAGAAGCAGGCGGCGCTGCCGCATCGAAACTCGGCGAGGTCATCGCGGTTCACGTAATTCCTCGTCCGCACGCTGACGTTGAGAAAATTCTCCCCGTACTCAAATAATACAGGGAAAACGTCAAAAGCAAAAAGTTCCGTTTGCCGCGGGAAACCGCGGCAAACGGAAAAGTCCGTTCTTAATTTAAGAGAGGGAAAAATATGATAGTCGGAAAAGTAATAGGAAGCATAGTGTCCACACGTAAAAACGAGAATTTGGTGGGCAATAAGTTTATGGTAGTCGAGCCGCTCGAAGGTATGGGCGACACGAACAATAAGATAGTAGCGATAGACAACATCGGCGCGGGGATCGGCGAGCTTGTGCTCGTTGCGATCGGCAGTGCCGCGAGAATAGGCTGCGGTATGGACGCCTCGCCTATCGATGCCGCTATCGTCGGAATAGTTGATGACGGAATAGGTATGTCCGGAGTGATCAAAAAATGAATTTAAATGAGTTGTCCGCGCTTATGCGTGAGAACGGCATCGTCGGCGCAGGCGGGGCGGGCTTTCCGGCCTATGCAAAGCTAAGCAGCTGCGTCGATTCTGTGATTTTAAATTGCGCGGAGTGCGAGCCGCTTTTGCGTCTTCATCGTCAACTTATCGAAAAGAAGGCGTTCGAGGTGCTAACGGCTCTCGATCTGATTGCGAAAACCGTCGGTGCGTCAAATGCGATCATCGGGCTGAAATCCGTTTATAAAAACGCGATAGCCGCGATAAACGCAAACATCGCATCGTTTAATAATATACATATTTGCCCGCTGAAAGAGGTCTATCCGGCGGGCGATGAGGTCGTTTTGATCCACGAAGCGACGGGGCGCACTGTCGCTCCCGGTGCGCTTCCTGCGTCTGTCGGCGTTATCGTTTTCAACGTGGAAACGGTGTATAACGTTTTCAGAGCGCTCGAAGGCTCGCCTGTAACGCATAAATACGTTACCGTTGCGGGCGAGGTGAAAAAGCCGACCACTTTTCTCGCGCCGATCGGCACGACTTTGGGCGAGCTTATCGACGCTGCCGGCGGAGAAACCGTCGAAGATCCGGCATACGTAGTCGGAGGCCCTATGATGGGTTATCTCGGAGCGAGGAACGAAGTCGTTACAAAAACGACGAACGCGGTCATAGTTTTGCCGCACGATCATTACGTCGTGATGAGAAAAAGCTCAAATGTCGCAATAGATATGAAGCGCGCCATGGCGGCGTGCTGTCAGTGCAGATATTGCACAGACCTTTGCCCGAGATTTTTGCTTGGACATCCGATAGAACCGCACGAGTTTATGCGCGTGGTGTCGAACCGCGATGCGAAGAATGTCAAGCCGTATCTGAACAGTATATTCTGCTCGGGATGCGGACTTTGCGAGATGTATTCGTGCTTTCAGGGACTGTCGCCGCGAACGCTTATAAGCAACTTCAAAAGCGGACTTCGCGCGGCGGGAATATCGGCTCCGAAAGTCGAAAAATCGCCGCAACCGCGTAAGGATCGGGATTTAAAGGTTTGCGCGCGCGGCTCGACCTTGAAAAATACAATAGATCCGCGCCGATAAGCGACGCCGAGATAACTCCGAAAGAGGTAAAGATAATGCTTTCTCAGCATATCGGGGCGCCGGCGACGCCGTCAGTCAAAAAGGGCGATGTCGTGAACGTCGGAACTGTCATCGGTACGGCGCAAGAGGGCAAGCTCAGCGTGAATATTCATTCGTCGATCGACGGTAAAGTCACAAATGTGACGGATAAATTTATAAAGATAAAAAGATAAGGGGGTAATATCATGGGAAAAGCCATAGGTCTTGTGGAATATAAAACTGTATCCTCGGGTATTACCGCCGCGGATATAATGGCAAAAACGGCAGACGTCGAGATTATTCAGGCGGAAACCGTCTGCCCCGGCAAGTATTTCGTGCTTTGCGAGGGCGAGCTTTCGGCGGTGCGTGCGTCGGTTGACTCGGCGAGCGCGGCGTTTCCGGAGCTGCTTATCGACAATTTCGTGCTCGGAAATCCGCATGAATCGATATTCGAGGCTATATGGGGAACGGCAAACGTGATCGATCCGCGTTCTGTCGGCGTGCTCGAAACTTACTCGATAGCGGCGGCGATAGTCGCCGCGGATACGGCGGCAAAGACAGCCGACGTTCAGCTTATAG
>CAJONA010000059.1 GCA_905235755.1 uncultured Clostridia bacterium | reverse complement strand
ATTTTCACGCGCGGCGAGTGCCGCTTCTGAAAACGCTTGCTTTGGGCGGTTTCGCTTCGTTAAAAACAGCATACCATGCTGTTTTTAACTTGCTATCCTCCTTGTTCGAATCCCAATACAGAAAAAAACAACGGACGCACAAGGCGTCCGTTGTTTTTTTGGCTGCGGAATAGGGATTCGAACCCCAACAAACAGAGTCAGAGTCTGTCGTGCTGCCGTTACACAATTCCGCATCGACATATCACGCTTGGTAGTATAACAAAATAAACGTGATTTGTCAATATGTTTTTGCAAAAAAATGCAATTTTATTCACTGAAATTTCTTTTTATCAGTCGCTATGACAAACCTCCATAATCTTTTCCTATCCTCTTTTTCCGCATATGCTATACCGATACGCGTGGACGCTTCGCACTTGGGTATCACATACCCGGCGGCTGTTTGCGACTTTCCTACCGTTTAATCTTCTATTATTCTGTGGAATGTAATTTTTTTCGGAAGATCAAATACTTTTCTATAAGTACCTTCAACTTTTAACGTAAATGTATTTTCGTCCAAAACCTTATCTGAAATGAAATATATGGCATCAAACGATTCTTTGAAGTTAAGTTCATCATAATACACAAACACTTGTACTGAATTGCAATCAATATCGCCGCATACAGCTACAGGGTATTCTTTGCCGTTATAATTAAAAGTCCCGTTCACCCATCCGCTACCTTTTTCCCAGCTGAATCTAAGATTTATTTCATCGGCTCTCCAGTTTTTGTTGTCCATATACCATATCTCTTGAAATTTTTCATTATAAATTACGCAGGAGCTGGCACTGACAAGCAACAATGATAACATCAATAACAACAAAACTACTTTTTTCATAGCTTTTCCCATCTTTTTGCTTAAATGCAATTATTTTTTCTTGTTTAAGATTATTATATCATTCAATCAAGTGTTTGTCAATTGCAATTTACATTTTTCTGCGCTTCTCGATATTTTATTTTCACCTTTATTCAATTCATGAGATATTTACGTACTATTTTATCTTATACCTCCACAGCTTTTCCCTATCCTCTTTTTCCGCATATGCTATGCCGATACGCGTGGACGCTTCGTACTCGGGCGGCGCTTCCCTGTCCTCGATCCAAACATCGCTTTCGTTTGATTTTGTAAGGTCGCACCTATTGAACTCGCGCGTGATGCCGAGCGCTTTTGTCAGCTTTCCGGGACCGTTATATTCTCCCGCGCCGCGAATCAGCACCGCCTCGGCGTGTCCTTCCGGCCCCGAAACGACGTTTAACATATCATACATTCCGTAGCAGAGGTAGATATAAGCTATGACGCCGCGCTCGTACATCGGCTTCGTTCGCTCTGTTTTTCCTTTGTGAGCATGGCAAGCAGTGTCGCTTTCTCCGAAATATGCCTCAGTCTCATTTATTTTAAGACGGCGAACAGTGTCGCCGTCTCTAACGCACAGATAACACCCGAGCAGGCGCGGGGCAAGCTCGTATGCGGGCAATGTAAAGTCTATCATCAATACTGCCATTCGGGCTTTGTGTAGAAGTCCGATTTCGGCTCGAGAACATTGAATTTATGCCCGTTTTCCGTTATCTTGTCGATGTTGTCGAAGATATTGTCCCACGAGAAGACGCTTTCGGGCAAATTCATAAACTTCATCACCTTTTCCGTCGACTGCGGCGCTATCGGATGCGCGAGAACGGTCGCCGTCTTGACCATGTGCGTCGCGTCGATGACCGCCTGATCGAACGCGGCTTTGTCAAACGCGTCGCCAAACGGCTTGAACAGTGCCGAGATCTCCTTGTTGATGAGACGGAAGTATTCTTCAAGCGTGTTCATCACAAGATAAAAACTCTGCGTCGCCATATGATTTTCGACTTTTACGATCGCCTCGTCGGCGGCTTCTTTCACGCTGTCGCTCACCTTACCGCGCGGGACTGTCTGATCTCCGTCGTTGAATTTTTGGAACGAATAGAACAGCGTTCTCGTCGCGCGGTTGAGCAGATTTGTGAACATGCTCCATTCCTTCTGCGCGGGATCGGGAGCCGTGTCGTTTGCGTTGGGATTATACGGCTTCGGCTGGAACGGAACGTTCTGTTGCCCGAGTCCCAGCCCGAGAAAATGAGCGCGGAGCTGCTCAGCCGAATAGTGATCGAGGAGCTCCTCTGCCATCGGCGGCTTGATCTTTCCGCTGCTGCTCGCTTTCGAGTTGAAGAAAAGCAGGTGCTTGTTTGCGATGATGCGCGGCATTTTGAATTTTACATCATAAAAATCGCACTCGTTTATCGCCTCGAACATTGCCATTTCAGCGAGATGATAAAAATATATGTTATCTTCGCCGATGAATTGATACACGATGGCGTCGTCGTCGCACCAGTATTTTTTCCATTCGTTTTTGTCATGGCCGATGCTTTCGAGATACGTCTCGGTGAACGATATCGGCGCCCAAAGCGATTCGGGCCAAACCCAGAACGTCAGCCCTTCGACACCTTCATAGCTCGGAACGGGAACGCCCCATTCGATATTGCCCGAAAGGCGGAACGGCACGAGCGTTTTTCCGGTGCGATAACGCAAGCCGTTTTCCGAAAGAATGTTGCACGCCGCTTCCCTGTCGGAAAGCTTGTCGAAAACGATGCGGAGCATTCCGCGCGCTTCCTCGACTTCGTATGTGCAATCAAAAGAAGCAAGTTTTTCCTTGACTGTGTCTGCAAATTCGTTCTTTGTATAGATTATCGGAGCTTTGAGGAATTCGCGGCACGCGACGGACGTCGTCTTGCGCAGATTTTCGTTTGCGTCTTTGTCGTCCATCATTTTTATGAGGAAATCCATGTATTTTTCGAGGTCGAAATACCAGTTTTCGACATTTTTGAGCACGGGGCGTTCGCCCGAAAGAGCGCTCACCGGTGCGATAAGCTCCTCCGGAAAATACTGGTGTCCGAGGGCGCATTCGTCGGCGTAACCCACCTCGGATTTGCATCCGTCTATAGGACATCTGCCGGTAACTTGACGTCCGTTTAAAAAAGTCTGATACTTTTCATCGTAAAATTGCTTTGTCGAGAGTTTTTTCAGCGCACCCGATCTCGCAAGCGCGAAGAAAAACTCCTCGCTGTACGCGGTGTGCGTCTTTCCGCTTTCGCCGAGCGCCGACGCCGCGAAAAGCGACGGGCTGATGAGATAACGGTCGAGCGTACGCGCCTGTTTGTCGTGATTGGATTTGACAAAATCGAGTATGCTTCCATCGAATTTGCCCTCATTCACGAGCGAGTTGTATTTTTCGACGATAGGCGAGCCGTAGCAGTCCGTGCCCGACACGAAAATGACGTTTTCAGCGCCGATACGGTCGCGCAGAAAACGCGCGAAGCAGTCGGCGTGCACGAAAACTCCGCCGACGTGCCCGAAATGAAGCTCCTTGCTTCCGTAAGGCATTCCCGCCGTTATAAGTGCTCTTTTTGGGAAAATAGGTCTGTCCATATATATCAACCTCTTAATCTTTTGATTTGATTTGAAATGCGCTCTCGCACCTTGTCCTCGCCGAGTATCTGCATAACGAGGTAAAGGTCGGGAGAATTCTGCTTGCCCGTCACGGCGACGCGTATAAACGCGCTTATGTCGCCGACGTGTCCCGGATAAGCGTCGGGATCCGCCTTATATTCTTTCGTTTCGCGGGCAAACCCCAGCGACTCCGCAACGTCTTTTATCTTGTCGAACCACACGTTCTGTTCGTCTGCCTTATCGTACAACGCAAGATACTTTTTAAGTGCGGCAGATATCGTTTCCGCGGAAAAATTCTCGGGATACGCGCCGACGGCGTCGTAATATTTGTCGTAGAAAAATCCCATGTATCCCTTGACCTCGCTCCAAACGGCGAAATCCTTGCGCGGCTTGCTGCCGCCGCGTCCTATCGACAGAGCCGCTTTCGTATAGTCGGGGGATTTTGTGAATTCCGCGAAAAATTCGGCGTCGAACTCCCCTGCCCACTCGCTGACAAGATCGTAGACCTCGTCGGCGCTCATACGAGAGATGATGTTTTTCGATACGTCGCATAGCTTTGCGATGTCAAAAAGCGAGCCTGCGGCGTTCATTTTCTTTGCCGAGAACTTGAAATCGTCGATCGGTGCCGTCGGATTGGCGCGCCGCCAGTCCTCAAAGTTGGAGTTGAGTATAGTCAGTATATATTCCACGACGCTCTGTGTCGGATATCCTGCCGACTTGTAATACGACAGCGCGAGCTCCGGATCCTTGCGCTTTGAGAGTTTGCGCTTCGACGTGCCGTCCATTTTCATAAGCGTGCCGATGTGTACGTATTTCGGAAGCTTATGGCCGAGCGCCTGGAAAAGCTGAATGTGAAACGGAAGGCTTGCAAGCCATTCGTCGCCTCTGACGACGTGCGTCGTGCGCATGAGATGGTCGTCGACTGCGTGCGCAAAGTGATATGTCGGTATGCCGTCGCTTTTGAGAAGCACGTGGTCGATGTCGTTTTCGGTTATGTCGACTTCGCCTTTTATAAGGTCGTTATATTTGAATTTATGCTCGATGCTCCCCGTCGAACGGAAGCGAAGCACCCATTTTTTGCCCTCGGCGATGGCATTTTCGATATCCTCGATCGGTCTGTCGCGCCATTTCGCCCATTTGCCGTAGTATCCGAAATTCGCCTTTTCGGCCTCTTGTTCCGCGTGGAACCGTTCAAGCTCCTCCTCTGAGCAGAAACACGGGTACGCCTTTCCCTCGCGGACGAGTTTTTTTGCGTAAACGTGGTAAATTTCGGCTCTTTGGCTCTGCTTGTACGGACCGTACGCGCCTTTATCGCATATTTTTCCGTTCTCATCGAGAGAAGCGCCTTCGTCAAATATTATTCCGTAGTGAGAAAGCATTTCTATCAGCGTCTCCGACGCGCCCGCGACTTCGCGCTTTGCGTCTGTGTCCTCGACTCTGAGATACAGCACGCCGCCGCTCTGATGAGCGAGGCGCTCCGATGTAAGCCCCTGCATGAGATTTCCGAGATGAACGAACCCCGTCGGGCTCGGCGCGAGACGCGAAACTATCGCGCCCTCGGGAAGATCGCGCGGCGGGTAGAGCTTTTCCATATCGTCCGTAGTTTTTGTGACATTCGGAAAAAGCAGTTCTGCAAGTTTTTCGTAATCGACAGTGTTCATTTTGCTTATAGTATTCCTTTCGGTTGATTTCAATGCCCGGGGTAAATGTGATTTACCTCAAAATTGTCTTTCAGTTTTTTTATCGAGCGCATGAGATCCGCGCCGTTGCCTGTCGGAAGATCCGTTCGCCCAAATCCGCTTTCAAATACGGTGTCGCCTGTAAACATAGCGTCGCCGCACAAATAGCATACCGAGCCCGCGGTGTGCCCCGGAGTGTGAATGACTTTAAAATCGAGATCGCCGATCTTGATGATATCGCAGTCGGCGACTGCCTTGACGGCGCAGTTTTGCACCGTATCTTTGCCGTAAAAGATGCGCGACGCATTCAAATATCCGTCGGAAAGCATCGGCGCGTCGAGCGCGTGAATATAAACGCGAGCGCCGGTAAGCGATACAAGGTCGTCGAGCGCTCCTATGTGATCAAAATGTCCGTGGGTAAGAAGTATAGCTTTAATTTCCGGTCCGTTCTCGTCCGCCGTCGTTTTGATTTTTTCGGCGTCAGACGCGGGATCGATCACCGCCGCGACTTTGTCGTCGCCGACGATATAGCAGTTTGTGCCGAGCGACGGAAGTGTCAATGTTATGATATTCATCTGCATACTGATAAAAAATAAAACTGTAAATTACATTTTATCACGATTATGCCGCGTTGTCTACAATTTTCAGCCAAAAAAAGATAAATTTATAAAAATAATGTTGATAAAGACGTGCCGAAGTGGTATAATTTTTATATAAAAAACTTATGGAGGCGCTTTTTTGGAAAAGATCGATATTCGCGGGCTGAAATTCGACAACGTCGACCGTGACGAAGCGCGCTCGCTTGCGTCGGCGGCGCTGATGTCTGACAAAACGACGACGGTATTCACGCCGAACGCCGAAATAGCATACAATGCCGGCAAAGACGAGACTTTTTTTGAAATTTTGTCGAGCGCGGATATACTTTTGCCGGACGGCGCGGGGATAATCAAGGCGTCGAAGATACTCGGAACTCCGCTGAAAGAAAAAGTCGCCGGAGTCGATTTCGGCATTGACGCGGCGGCGCTGTGCGCCGAGCGCGGCAAATCGCTCTTTCTGCTCGGCGGAATGCCCGGCGTGGCGGACGCCGCGGCCGAAAATTTAAGAACGCGCTTTCCAAATCTGAAAATTGCCGGCACGAACGACGGATATTTTTCCAAAAGCGGCGATGAAAACGACGCTGTAATTTCAAAAATAAACGAAAGCGGCGCAGATGCGCTTTTCGTATGTATCGGATCTCCCGCACAAGAAAAATGGGCAGTCGAAAACAAAGCGGCGCTGTGCGGCGTGCGGCTTGTTTGCTGCCTCGGCGGGAGCATCGACGTATACGCCGGCGTGTCAAAGCGCGCGCCGAAGCTGTTTATAAAAACAAATACGGAGTGGCTGTACCGACTTTTAAAAGAGCCGAAAAGAATAGGCAGAATGATGAGCCTGCCCAAATATATCATAGGCATAAAAAAATACAAAAGGAGAATTGGTAAATAACATTTACCTGACTTTGAATTATGAAATACACAGCAAAACAGTATGTCGATCTTATGTCGTATGCGGGCGGTGTGCGCCCGATGTTTTCGGAACTTTTCGGACCGATAGTCGGACTCGACAAAGAATGGCGCGCACAGGGCGCGACCGATGAGATGATAGAAATGCGCGGCTTTTCATTTGATTATGTGCCGTACTATCAGCTCGGGGAACTCGATTCAATTCACCGCCCGAGCGACGTAGTCATACTTGACAACGATGAATACAAGATATTCATCGATCACTACGGCAGAAAAAT
>CAJONA010000058.1 GCA_905235755.1 uncultured Clostridia bacterium | reverse complement strand
ATGTGCTCGAAGGTCAGCTGTCATCTTGATGACGAAAACCTTCGCAAAACAGCGCAAAAGCTCGCATCCACACAGAAAAGCGGCTTGCTGAAAGCGTATTTCGAGGCGGCGAAGAATGTCGCGGCGGCGCACAACGTCAAAGTCTGCGACATCTACTCGGCTTGGGAAAAAATGAGTGCGCACGGCGTCGACACGACGGAACTGCTCGCAAATAAATTAAATCACCCGATAAAACAGCTCCACCGCTACACCGCGTTAAAACTTATCGAAACGATGTTTGAATAAAAAAGCCGCTGCCAATGAACGAACCCCATTTAGCGCACATTGGCAGCGGCTTTTTATAATTTTCCTTTATTTTCTGAACGGCTGATCATCGTATCTGCCGTTTTCCATTTTGCAGAAATCGAAATACGCGTGTGACCAAGCATAATGCCCCGTGCCGTCGTCGAGCGTTATGCGCCCGTATCTGTCATAAAGTCCTTTGACCGTCAGCACCGCCTCGGTGATCTTTTCACCCTTGCGTTCGCCGGTCGCTATGACCGTGTGACGGCCGTATGTAGTGTAGCATATCTTCTCGACGGGAGAGCATTTTACGTGCACTTCTTCGCCCTCTGTCCAGAGCTCGTGGATCTCGGGACCTGTCGACGCGTAAAAATCACCGTTTTCAAGCGCCTCCATTATTGCGCCGTATTCGAGTTTTTCGGCTTTTATCATAATGAATCCGCCGCAGCTGTCCCAACGCGGATGCCCTTCGGGATATCTGTCGTGATTGTCGTCTGACGCTATGCAGAAAATTTTGTTTCCGCGGCGGAGCATATCATCGTATGCGTGATCGTTGAATTCGGGATATCCCGCGACAACGCAGCTGTTATTGTATATCTCCATCGCAAAAACGCCCTTGATATTTCGATAATCGTCCAGATCCTGTTCAGACCATGTCGGGTGATTGTAGCAGGCGAGGAAGCCTTCTTTGCACGTTTTTTCGATTATATCGTTGACATTCGAGTAACTTCTTATGTAGTCGGGCGTTCCGGAGTATTTCTGCGCGGCACGAAGATCCGCATGATTATCGGATATATAAATAGGATTATAGCACGGCATTACGGTGTTGTGCGCGTCCTTTGCGTAAAAACAGATATGCGTGCAGGGAGTGTGGTTCCAAGCTCTGCCGTTTGTTTCGTCGTTGACGTCCATCTCGTATCCGGTTATTGCCATAAAGCTCTCGTCGTTAAGATCCGAGTGGTCGATCAGTACGTTGTGGTCTGTAAAGGCGATGATGGAATATCCGTAACGCTTATATACTTCTTTTAACTGCTCGACGGTGTACATTCCGTCGGACAAAGTGCTGTGGCAATGCATATTTGCTTTAAAATAAGTGCCGTTTTCCGGCAACAGCCAATTTTTCATTTTGTCGTCTCCTGAATTTTTTGATTTACCGATTGCGGTTCTGTTACATTATATCACGCAGACATTGCCATATCAAGCGCAAGTTGAAGTTTTTTATTTTAATTTATCGATCATTGCGGCGCACGGCAATTTTGCTTTTGACGATAAATCGAAAAAATGTAAAAAACTATTGACAAAAAATGTAAAATATGCTATGCTGTTTATTGGAAAGTAAAAAAATAAATTAAAGGAGGTCAATATTTTGTGAAAAAGTACAAAAAGAACATCGCTTTGATTTTTCTTGCGGCGGTAATGCTGTTTTGTGCAATACCGTTCGGAGTCGGAGCAACAGGAAAAACGAAAAACGCAGAGTCGCAAAACAGATACAATGTCACTTTGACAGACGATTCACCAGAGTATGTCAGGGAGATAGCGGAAAAGAGTCAAATTTATGATGAGTTTGAAGTTGTGTCTTTGCGCGAGGAAAACGTAAAGCATTTCGCTTTGGCGGACGGAACGTTTAAAGCCGTTGTGTATCCGTATAAAATACATGAACAAGGCGCGGACGGTAAATGGGTGGAAACGGTGGAATTTGAAAACGACAACGTCAGAGGAAACCGCGATCCAAGTTTATATTTTGTTGATGCGTCGGAAGATACGTATGTGAGCAGTTATTCTCCTTCTTCAAATTACAGTTCGTCGTCGTGGTTATACGTTGGCACATCGACGATGAGGACGTATATTAAATTTGATCTTCCTACACTTCCGGCGAACGCAACGATAACAAGCTGTGATCTTGATATTTGTTACTGGTATGTTTCGAGTGTAACGACGGGCTATGTTACTGTCGGCGTGTATGAGGTAGAATCATATTGGAATGATTCAATGCTAACGTGGAATACTGTTCAATACGGATTTGGTACACTTGCATCAAGCGCGATAGCGACAGCGAATTTAAATGCGGGCACAGGTATCACATACTCAAATCCGAGAGATGAATTTATAGACATTACGGAAGCGGTTCATGATTGGTATGCCGGAAAAACAAATTACGGTATAGCGCTTGAATATATGGGCGGCACGAATTCATCTGTAGGAATTTGTTCTATGGAAGACGATATGTACCCATTGTGTTGGCTTCACTATACGTTGGATGATTTACCTGTCGAGAACGGAACGTACTTTATTAATAATAGCAAATGGATGTTAAAATATCTTCAAATTGACAACAATGAGTCCCCTAACTATATGACCGATGGTGCGATCATGCAAATTTACGATTGTTATAATGGCAGCCATCAAAAATGGATATTGACATACTTGCATAACGGATATTATAAAATTTTATCTGCCAAAAGCGGAAAAGCATTGAGTGTAAAAAATGGATGTGAAAATACAAATGGCTCAAATATTGTTCAATACACATATAATGCGCTTGAAACACAAATGTGGGAGATATCCAAAACTATGCGCGGAACATTTACAATTAAGCCAAAATCACGAGAAAACACACCCTATGATTATTGTGTTTCTGTTAATTACGGCCTTTTTACAAATGGAAGTAATGGATCAAATGTTAATCAAGAAAAGTATGTAAATAATGACAACGAAACCAGAGATGAATGGCGTTTTGCTGATCATGATTATACAGATATATTGTTGGTATGTCATGTTCCAACAAAAACCTTTTCAATTAAATGTACGAACTCACTTTCGCAAGGAACAACATGGAACCCTTTAATTCAAGCGTCTGCAACTGCTTGGAATAATTCTGTTGGTACTAACATAACGGTAACTTCAAGCGGATCTTCACCATATACTTGTGAAGTTAAATCGTATAATGAAACTTGGTTTGGGTTGGCATCATATAATAATTCTAATGAGAGATTAACTAGTGCCGTTATTAAAATTAACACAAGCACGTGTAGTAGCGACAGTAATTCAAGAAAGAGTACAATAACCCATGAAATAGGACACTTACTTGGATTAGATGATGACCCAACAACCGTCGCCAACCAATCCTTGATGAACCACAATAGAAACAGAAGTATTATATATACACCAACCGATTATGATATTTTAAATATCAAATATATATATGGAATAGATTAAAGGAGAATATTTATGAAATCAAAAATCACCATTTTTCTTTGTATTATAAGTATTATTATTTGCTTAGTAAGCTGTGGGAAAACATACGGAAATACAATTGTAGATCCGGATTGGCCTCTATATAGCACTGGAGAAGAATTAGTTGGGGCATCAACAAATGTTTTTTTGGGAAAGGTTACGGACATTTCTTTTGAAATTATCGATTATGAAACTGGGATTGCTGACAGATCTTTCAATCTTAACAGCAACTCAAGAATGTTATATACCATATATTCAGTGGAGGTGGTTGATAATTACAAAGGAGAGACGCACAAACCTGTTCAAATAAGCGTTTGGGGTGGTATTGCCGGTTATAATGAAGAATTACAATATAAATTGTTGAAAGATTCCGGGTTATCTAATGAGTATTCATCAATACCTATAATTGAAGAACGGAAATATGATTTGAAATCGGGGGAAAATTATATATTCTGCACTGTCAAAATGGCGGGCGAATATTATTTGGTTGTTAATCCAACTCAGTTCGCATTTGAATTGAACTCCGATATGGCGAAAAATATAATGGAAATTACAAAAGCAGAATGATAGTTAACTCGTATATCCGGTTAAGAAAACACACCCGGCGGCTATTTTCGGGTGTACGATAACCAAAAAAACGTCCGTTTCAATTGCGGCCGAGAGCGCAGCGATGTGCGTCATCTGCGCTCTCGGATGGCATTTGCAATTTGATTTTTTGCGTATTCTATTGACATTATGCTTTTTTTGCAGTATAATAAATATGATTTCTTTGTAACTGACGGATTGACGCGGAGCACCGCGGAGGAACAAGGAAAGTTTTAGCCGACCGTCTGGGCACACCGCAGCATTTACGCTGAAAGTGTGCCTTTTTGTTTTATATGAGGCATAACGAAATAAAAAAAGTCGGGATAATAACGGAAAGCGATCCCACCGTTGTGCGGAAAACGGCGGACGCGCCGCAAAAAAAGTTATGGAGCAGGCGGGGCGGAAGCTCGTTCCGTCAGCCGCCGAGCTTGCTGCGAAAGAAATACTTGCGAAAGGTGAAGGTTATGGAAATATATAAAATAAACGATATTGCCGAGCTTATAAAAGACAACGAATATGTCGGCAGGGGAATTGTTATAGGCAAGACGGCAAACGGCAAAAAAGCTGCCGTAGCCTACTTTATAATGGGCAGAAGCGCAAATTCCCGCAACCGTGTGTTTATAAATAAAGACGGAGAGATATTCACCGAGCCGTTTGATAAGTCAAAGGTGGAAGATCCGAGTCTTATAATCTATGCGGCTCTGCGCTCATATAAAAATAATCTTATCGTTACAAACGGAGATCAGACCGATACGATATATGACGGACTCAAAAGCGGGACGTCATTTGAAAAGGCGCTTGAAAGCCGCACATTTGAGCCGGACGCTCCCAATTTTACGCCGCGCATAAGCGGAATGCTTACGTTTGAGAACGGGGATTTCTCTTATCGGATGAGCATACTCAAAAGCATTGACGCCGATGGCACCGACTGCGCGCGTTACTGTTTTTCTTATCCGTCAAAGGCGGGACTTGGACATTTCATCCATACGTATGTGTGCAACGGCGATCCCATACCTACATTCTCGGGCGAGCCCGAGAGAGTGGCTGTACCCGACGACATAGACGTTTTTACCGACGCGCTTTGGAACGCTCTTAATAAGGAAAATAAAATATCTCTTTATACCCGTTTTATTGACCTTGAAAGCGGAGAAGAGACCGACAGACTGATAAATAAAAACAAGTAAGGAAGTTATCGTGATGAAAGAATTTGAACTCAAATACGGCTGCAATCCAAATCAAAAGCCCTCAAAAATTTTTATGGAGGACGGCGGCGAACTGCCCGTTGAGATACTGTGCGGCAGACCGGGATATATAAATTTTTTGGACGCATTCAATTCCTATCAGCTTGTAAAGGAACTTAAAGAGGCGCTCGGACTTCCGGCTGTCACATCATTTAAGCACGTAAGTCCCACGTCGGCCGCTGTCGGTATACCGCTCGGCGATACGCTCAAAAAGGCGTGCTTTGTTGACGATATAGAAGGGCTGGACGATTCTCCGCTTGCCTGCGCATACGCCAGAGCAAGAGGAACGGACAGAATGTGCTCCTTCGGAGACTGGGTGGCGCTTTCGGACGTGTGTGACGTTACAACCGCCAAGATGCTGAAAAGAGAGGTCTCCGACGGTATAATAGCTCCGGGATATGAGCCCGAGGCGCTTGAAATACTCAAAACCAAAAGAAAAGGGAATTATAATATTGTAAAAATAGATCCCGATTACGTTCCCGCTCCCATTGAACGCAAGCAGGTGTACGGCATAACCTTTGAGCAGGGACGCAACAATTTTGAAATAAACAGAGAACTGCTCTCCAATGTGGTGACAGCGAACAAGGAGCTGCCGGAGGAGGCGGTAAGAGACCTTATCATTTCTCTTATAACGCTTAAATATACGCAGTCAAACTCGGTATGCTTTGCTTATGACGGACAGGCTATCGGCGTCGGCGCCGGTCAGCAATCCCGTATACACTGCACACGTCTTGCCGGTTCCAAGGCTGACACCTGGTTTTTAAGACAGAGTGAAAAAGTTCTCGATCTGCCTTTTAAGCCGGAGATAGGCCGCCCCGACAGGGACAACGTAATAGACGGTTATATAAATCAAAATGAGGAGGACGTCTGCGCGGACGGCAACTGGCAGAAGTATTTTACTTCTCAGCCCGCCCCGTTTACCGCCGAGGAGCAGAAGGCGTACCTTGCGACAAAGAGCGGCGTTTCACTCGGCTCGGACGCCTTCTTCCCGTTCAGCGATAACATAGAAAGGGCATACCGCAGCGGTGTTAAATACATTGCCGAGCCGGGCGGCTCCATCAGGGACGACTCCGTCATAGAGTGCTGCGATAAATACGGGATCGCAATGGCGTTTACGGGTATGCGCTTGTTCCACCACTGATATACATACCGAAGCCGCAATATGAAGGCGCCGGCAACCGCGACGTAAAAATGTTTGAGGCCGCGGTCAAATATTTCAAGGATCAAAAACAGGAGAGTATAATATTATGACTGATATTGAGATAGCACAGCAGTGCAAAATGCATCCGATCACGGAGATAGCCGCAAAGGCTCACATCGATGAAAAGTATCTTGAACAGTACGGCAGATATAAGGCCAAGGTAGATCTTGCTCTCCTTCGGGATACAGATAAAAAGGACGGCAAGCTGATACTTGTTACCGCCATCACACCCACTCCGGCAGGTGAGGGAAAAACAACAACCACGATAGGTCTTGCAGACGGACTTTCCCGTATCGGTAAGAATGCTGTCGTTGCTCTTCGTGAGCCGTCCCTTGGTCCCGTGTTCGGAGTAAAGGGCGGCGCGGCAGGCGGCGGATATGCTCAGGTCGTGCCTATGGAGGACATCAACCTCCACTTTACCGGAGACTTTCACGCCATAGGTGCGGCAAACAATTTGCTTGCCGCCATGCTTGACAATCATATTCAGCAGGGCAACGCTCTCGGCATAGATGTGCGTTGGAAGCGCTGCGTTGATATGAACGACCGTCAGCTTCGTTTTATTGTGGACGGTATGGGCGGCAAGGCGAACGGCGTTCCGCGTGAGGACGGATTTGATATTACCGTAGCTTCGGAGATCATGGCGGTGCTCTGTCTTTCAAGCTCTATAACAGACCTTAAAGAGCGTCTTTCCCGTATGATCGTAGGCTATACGTATGATGACAAGCCCGTTACCGCCGGAGACTTAAATGCGGTGGGCGCAATGACGGCTCTGCTCAAAGACGCCATAAAGCCAAATATGGTGCAGACGCTTGAGGGTACTCCCGCTTTTGTACACGGCGGCCCCTTTGCAAACATCGCTCACGGCTGCAACTCCGTTACCGCAACGAAGCTTGCGCTTAAAATGGGAGATTATACTGTTACCGAGGCGGGCTTCGGCGCGGATCTCGGCGCGGAAAAGTTCCTTGACATAAAATGTCGTATGGCGGGGCTTACTCCGGACGCGGTGGTCGTTGTCGCCACCGTTCGCGCGCTTAAAATGCACGGCGGACTCGATAAAAAATCCCTCGGCACAGAGGATATCGCGGCGCTTGAAAAGGGAATACCGAATCTTCTCCGCCACGTTTCGAATATTAAAAACGTTTACAATCTGCCCTGCGTCGTCGCGATCAACCGTTTTCCCACGGATACGGACGCGGAGATAGATTTTATTATCGGCAAGTGTGGAGAGCTCGGCGTCAATGCCGTTCTTTCGGACGTTTGGGCAAAAGGCGGCGAAGGCGGCATAGAGCTTGCCGAACAGGTAGTCCGTCTTTGCGAGGAGGAGCATGGTGATTTCACTTTCTCTTATGAGCTTGACTGCGGAATAGAAGACAAGATCGAAGCCGTTGTAAAAAAGATATACGGCGGCAGCGGCATAAACGTAACGCCAAACGCAAAAAAGCAGATCGACCGGCTTGAAGCGCTCGGCTTCGGCTCACTTCCCGTATGCATAGCAAAGACCCAGTACAGCTTTTCGGATGATCCGTCTCTTTTAGGCGCACCGGAAAACTTCACCGTAACTGTCAAAAATGTAAAAGTCTCGGCAGGCGCGGGCTTTATAGTGGTGCTTACCGGAGATATACTTACAATGCCCGGACTTCCCAAATGTCCTGCGGCGGAAAAAATAGATGTAGATGAAAACGGGAAAATATCAGGATTATTCTGACAAGAGCCGAAAAAGCACAGGCGGCGCCTCTTCCAAAACACTCCCGTCAAATTGCAGATAAGGATTCCGCCCCGAACGGATGGCGATCGCTCCTTTCTCTCTTTCGAGGGTGACACAAAATACGGTATCCCGCAATGATCGGGCGGCTCCCTCACCGGCAAAAATCCCTCGTGAGGTATTTGTCGGAAGGTGCGAAGCTGTTCGGAGCAGATCGGCTCTAAGGCAAGGAAAAACGCGACGGCTGTACGCGGGTACTGCCGAGCGTTCTGATGCGGCATCGGTGCCGATCTGCCCGTGAAAGCCGGTCATGTTCGACCCTATTCACCTATAAGGCATAGAAAAAAGGCAGGCAGAGTTTTTCGCTCTGCCTGCCTTTGCCGTTGGTTTCCGTTCTTCGGCGCATCCGCTAAAAATATATGTATTTCTTTAATTCCCGTAAGTTTTAATGATCTCCTCGGCAATTTGCCGTTTTGCCTCGCAACGATCCATCGCCTGCTTTTCAATATATCTGTGTGCATCCGGCTCGGTCATTTTGAGTTCGCTTATAAGCAGCCATTTGGCGCGGTTGACAAGCCGGATCTCGTTCATTTTGTCTTCTATCGAAAGTGTCTTTTTTTCCGTTTTTCTGATCCGCTCGCGTGCACTGATGAGCCACCCGGATGCGGCTTGGAACACTGTCATTGACAGCGGCTTTTGAAGCAGGAAAATGCCGTACCGCACCAACTTGTCATATGCATCATGATATTGCTCCGCTCTTGCCAGAAACAAGACAACGGTATTATAGGAATCGCTTGTATCAATGGCAAAACGGATACCGGTATCATCGGGAAGCGGTGAATTTACGATCACAAAATCAAAATCCCGTTCCGATAATGCGCGTTTAGCCGCACTGATATTGAAAACAACATCGACCGGCGAAAAAACAGAAACGGGAAATATTTCAGGCAGGGCCTGGTTGAATTTTTCCGATGCCGAAACGACCAGAACACTGTATATTTGTTCTTTCAGGTCCAAAACCCGTCCCTCCTTTCGCCATTTTCAAAGCAGCATTATTTACAATAAAATTCCAGTATCCCTGTCGGAATATGCGCTTTGATGAATTTGTCAGACGCCGCTGCCGCTCTTGCCTCTTCAACGGTTGAAGGAAGCTTTGTCAGCGTTGAAAGTATTCTTTCGTCCGCTTTATACAAATTGACATCAACGGATCTCGGCAGATCGACCTTGTCCGCGATCCCATGCAGCCCCGCCCAAATCATCAGCGCAAACGCAATATACGGATTGG
>CAJONA010000057.1 GCA_905235755.1 uncultured Clostridia bacterium | reverse complement strand
TGGCGATGAGGTTGTCATAGTCGATAGGCGTGTCTATAAGCTGAGCGGGGATACAGCCGCCGGACGGGCCGCCCGTCTGCGCCGCTTTGAACTTCTTGCCGTTCGGAACGCCGCCGCCGATCTCCTCGATTATTTCGCGAAGAGTCGTGCCCATCGGTATCTCGACAAGGCCTGTGTTCGTTATCTTGCCGCCGAGCGCAAACACCTTTGTGCCCTTCGATCTTTCCGTACCCATCGAAGCGAACCAATCCGCGCCTTTGAGTATTATCTGCGCGATGTTGGCGTATGTTTCGACGTTGTTGATTATCGTAGGTTTGCCGAAAAGTCCCTTGACTGCCGGGAACGGCGGACGGGGACGCGGCTCGCCGCGATGTCCTTCTATGGACGTCAGCAGCGCCGTTTCTTCTCCGCATACGAACGCGCCCGCGCCGAGACGGAGAGTTATGTCAAAATTGAATCCCGTGCCGAAGATGTCTTTGCCGAGCAGGCCGTACTCTTTTGCCTGCTTGATGGCGATGCCGAGGCGCTTTACTGCGATGGGGTATTCGGCTCTTACATAAATATAGCCTTCGTCTGCGCCGATGGCGTAACCCGCGATAGCCATAGCTTCGATGACTGCGTGCGGATCGCCTTCGAGAACGGAACGGTCCATGAACGCGCCGGGGTCGCCCTCGTCGGCGTTACATACGACGTACTTTTTGCCCGCCGGCTGATCGGCAGCGAACTGCCATTTCGTTCCCGTCGGGAAGCCGCCGCCGCCGCGTCCGCGGAGACCGGATTTTTTGATCTCATCGATAACTTCCTGCGGCGTCATCTCGGTCAGAACTTTACCGAGAGCCTGATAGCCGTCTGTTCCGATGTATTCTTCGATGTTTTCGGGGTCTATAACGCCGCAGTTGCGAAGCGCGACGCGGTGCTGCTTTTTGTAGAAATTGATCTCGGAAAGCGGTACTGCTTTTTCATCTGCGCTTTTCTTGTCGTCCTTATATATAAGACGCTGGACAGGGCGACCTTTCAATAAGTGCTCCGAAACTATCTCCGGTACATCGTCTGCTTTTACGTGAGAGTAGAATACGCCCTCGGGATAGATTATCATTATCGGTCCGTTTGCGCAGAGACCGAAACAACCAGTCTGAACGATTTTTATCTCGTCGGAAAGGTTCTGCGCGGCGAGCTCTTTTTCCATCGCTTCGCGTATTTTAGCGCTTCCCGATGAAGTACAGCCTGTACCGCCGCAAATGAGTACATGTGAACGAATCATTTGGTATCCTCCTAGATATTAGTTGTTGCCTATTGTGTATTCAACGACGGGTTTGCCGCCTTTGATATGTTTTTCAATGACTTCGCGCGCTTTGTCGGCTGTCATTTTAACGTACGTTACTTTTTCTTCGTCCGGTTTTATAACTTCGACGATGGGTTCGAGTCTGCACATTCCTATGCATCCCGTCTGAGAGACGGTGACTTCTCCCGTAAGACCTGCTTTGTCTACTTCTTCCACGAGAGCGTTCAAAACCGGGCGCGCGCCCGCGGCGATGCCGCAAGTCGCCATGCCGACGACGATCCTTGTTCCGTTTTCGCCTTCGCGGATCGCCACCTTGTTTTTCATTCTGTCTCTGATGGCGGAAAGTTCTGCGAGTGTTTTCATAAAGATTTGTTCCTTTCGGTTTATTTAAAAAATTTTATTTTTCACTTTGTTTTACGCGGCGTAGCAGTCTGTCAGGTATTCGCGTACCCACGCGATGACTTCGGCCGACGAGAGCGGCACGTCATCTCCGAGCATTTCGCGCATATCAGACGTTTTCAGCGAGACGGTGTTTTCGTTTATCTTATGTTCAAACGAAAAATCTATGCTTTCCGCGCCTTGTATAAGTATACACACCGTTCCGACAATATCGCCGAGCGGTATATAATCGATGCTGTCTTTGAGGAATGTCGCCTTGACGGTCGTGCCGTGGTCGGCGTATTCCGCGTCGCTCTTTGAGCTTATCGAAAAACTGCCGCCCGTCATCTCGGCTTCCATTTTGAGAAGCGGCAGCCCGAGCCCGATGCTCCGCGTCTTTCGCGTCGTGGTGAACGGATCGGTCACGCGCGCGAGGAATTCCTCCGTCATGCCGCAGCCGTTGTCCGTTATCTCAAACGCGAGCGTATTGTCGTCCTCGTTTATCTTTATTTCGACGAGCGTCGCGCCGGCTTTCACCGAGTTTTGAGCGATATCGAGGATATTGAGCGAGATCTCTTTCATTTTCCTTTGATCAGCCGTATCAACTCTTCGCGCACGAGCGCCGAGCTGTACGGCTCGTCCCTAAGCATTACAAAATTTTCGGCTTCGTTTATCTCCCAAAGGCGATGCGCGTCCGAATCGGTGAGTATGAGCTTTTGATCAAGCCCGTGTTTTTCAATGTATTCTTCGCGCTTCGTTCCGTCGCGCAGTTCGACCGTGTTGAACACCGGCGTATCGGGCAGTCCGCCGAGAACGGCGATCACGCCGTTTTCGTCTCTGTCGATGTGGGCGGGGAACACCGCCGCGCCGTATTTTTCGGCGAGAGAGGTCGATTCCGGTATCGAGAGCGTCGACGCGTTGATAAGCAGGTTTTCCTCGACGCCGACGATGTCGTCGTTTTCGTCGACGATGAGCTGATCGCCGAATATCTCCGTCCTGTTTTTATACAGCACCCGATATTTTTGATATTCCGCGTCGAACGCCTCCGCCGCTTCGAGCGTGGGGAACAGCGCGACTATATGGACTTCCTCCGCCGTCGTCATTTCTATGCCCGCGACGGGGATCAGTCCGTGCTTTTTTGCCGCCGTGAAAAACGCGCGGCAGTTTTTTACGCTGTTGTGATCGGTCAGGGCGACGATATTAAGTCCGCATATGCTTGCCATACCGGCGATGTTCGCGGGCGTCATGTCGTTGTCGGCGCATGGCGACAGACACGAATGCACGTGCAAATCGTAAAAATATTTGTTCATATCGATCTCGATATCTCGACGCACATCTCGTACATCGGGAGCGGCGAGCGCAAAACGTTTACGTCTTTACTCTGCGCGGTGGCGATCACGTCGTCGCCGATCTCGCTGCCCTCGCATATGACGACGCACGCGGCGCCGACAAGAGACGCCACGGCGACGACGTTCATATTCGTCATGATCGTCGCCCAGACGCAGTTTTCCGTCGCGCGCCCCATTACCCAACTGAGCAGGTCGCCCGCATACGCGCCGTCGATCTCCTTGTCGGGACACGGCAATGCCAGTGCTTCGAGTCCGAGTTTATCGGTGAGTTCTTTTACGTTCATTTTTCAGTTGTTCCCGTCCGTATTGTGCATTTTTTGCAGCTCCTCGCGCATGAATACTATACATTCCGAAAGCGTCGCGTTACCGCACGCCACGTCCTGCGCGAACGCCGCGCATGTCGGCGAGCCGCACGAGCCGCAGTCGATGCCGGGGAGAAGCTTTTTGAGTTCTTCGCTCTCCTGCATTATCTTCATCGCTTCGAGCCTGTTCTTGCCTATCTTCGGCGGCGAGTATTCAAAAGTCGCCTTCTCTTCGAGTTCGGC
Source organism: uncultured Clostridia bacterium (assembly GCA_905235755.1). Classification (GTDB taxonomy): domain Bacteria; phylum Bacillota; class Clostridia; order Oscillospirales; family CAG-272; genus RGIG6816. The sequence goes on along the minus strand of CAJONA010000057.1, from coordinate 3,616 downwards.
AGGTATTCCGTCGCCGTCCGCCGCATGATTTTCCGCCACCGGCAGATAGCGTCTGAGGTTTTGCAGGCGCGCTTTCGCTATGTACGGATTTGCCACGGACATGACTCCGCCGACGCAGCCGCCGGGGCAGGCGTTCAGCTCGACAAATTCAAGCTCGGGGAACGAGCCGTTGTCGATCTCCTCCAAAACTTTCGTCACGTTGTCGATGCCGTCTGCGGCGAGATATTTCTCATTGAATATCGCTGTAGCCTCTCCGCCGGTGCTCGCCCAGCTGAGTCCTATCATTCCAGTGCGCGACACCGGCACAGGCACGAGCGAGCCGCCTTTCATCACGCTTATCAGTTCAAAATACACATCGGACATCGATACGACGTAGTCGACGTACGATTTTTCACCGCATTCGCGGTTTTTGACATAGCTCACTTTTGCGGGGCAGGGCGATATGAATACGGTGCATATCTTGCTTTCGTCGAGTTCGGGATGTGCCGCGAGCACTTCCTCTTTCGCTTCTTTCGCCGCTATTTCCATAGGCGGCAATATGTTCAAGAGATGATCGGATAAAAGCGGGTATCTAAGCGACAACAGCCGCCCTATGACGGGGCAAGCCGACGAAATGACCGGCTTTTTCAAATCTTTGATTACGCGGCGCGTATAGTCGGAGACTATCTCCGCCGCACGCGCGACCTCGTAAACACAGTCGAATCCGTAGTCGAGCAGACCTTGCAGGACGTAATCGATGTCGTCGAGGTTGTCGAACTGTCCGAACAAAGACGGAGCCGGAAGCGCTATTTTAAATTTGTCGTCCGGAATATCGGACAGCTTGTCGTAGATAGCTTTTTTTGCTTGGTGCGGGCATACTCTTATACATTCTCCGCAGTCGATACAGCGCGACGAGTCGATGACGGCGCGCCTGTTGCGTATCCTTATCGCCTCTGTCGGACAATGTTTCAGACAGTGAGTGCATCCGCAGCATTTTTCGGGGTTTAACGATACCGAGTGTTGATAATCGGCCACATTTTTCACGCCCCTTTCAAATTGATTTTATGTGTTTACCGTCATGGTGATCGTCGTGCCTTTGCCGAGCACTGATTCTATTTTCATCGTGTCGGTGTTTTTCTTCATGTTGGGAAGTCCCATTCCAGCGCCGAATCCGAGTGAGCGGATATTTTCGGGCGCGGTGGAGAAGCCCTCTTTCATCGCAAGCGAAACGTCCGCAATGCCGGGGCCGTTATCGCTCAGCACGATCTCGATCTTGTCGTCGTATACGGTAACTTTGGCCGTTCCGCCGCCGGCGTGAATGACCATGTTTATCTCACCTTCGTACATCGCTATGGCGACGCGGCGTATTATGTCAGGCGAAAAGCCGAGCATACGCAGATTTTTCTTCGTCGCAACGGATGCTTCTCCTGCGGAGGTGAAGTTATCACCGTTTACTTCAAAGGTGAATTCAAGCTTGTCGCTCATAAACAATATTCCTTTTTATATGTAATTGTTGAGTCCGCTTTTGTAGAGTATGCCGCACGCCTCGTACATTCTTCTGTCCGTCGTCATAACGACGATACCGCACTTTTCGGCGAGAGCGAGCATTTCCTCGCTCGGCTGTTTTGAGCGCACGAACACGATGCAGCGCATATCCATCATTTCGGCTGTCCTGACGACTTGCGTATTCACAAGACCTGTCAAAAGCACAGCCTGATCTTTTACAAATGCGAGAACGTCGCTCATCATGTCCGAGCCGCACGCGGAGCAGACTTCATCTTCGGCGAGTTCTTCGCAGCAGCGGATCTTTGCGTCGAGTATCTCGGCAACTTTTGAAATCTTCATACTTTTGTACGCCTTTCAAAAATCACTGGTATTTTTTTATGATGCCCTCAACGTCCGCAGGGGTGAGACGACCGTATACGTCGCCGTTTATCGTGAGTACCGGAGCGAGTCCGCACGCGCCTATGCAGCGCGTAGCTTCAAAGCTGTATTTGCCGTCGCTCGAAATTTCGCCGGGAGCTATGCCGACGATCTCGGTGATCTTATCTGCGATCTGACCGGATCCTTTTACATAGCAAGCCGTTCCGAGGCATACCGCGATAGCGACGTCGCCGTCGGGATTGAGTTTGAACTGAGAGTAGAAGGAAGCGACGCCAAAAACTTCCGCTTCGGAAACATCAAGTCCCAGCGCAACTTCTTTTTGAACTTCTTGCGGCAGATAGCCGTATATCTCCTGTGCTTTTTGAAGAACAGGGAGAAGGTTGCCGTCTACGCCCTTGTATTCTTCGATAACTGCCAAAAGCTTTTGCTTTTGTTCTTCGGTTCCCTTGAACGATACTGCTGTCAATTTCTTTTTCATTGGGAAAACGTCCTCCTGAGTGTTTTTTGCATGGTTTTGTCGGGCGGTCCGCCCGTGAACCTATATATTATACTATATATATTTAAAAATTGCTATACTTTTTTTAAAAAATATTTAAAAAATGCGTCCCAAATACGGAATTTGACGGAAATACCGAGCTTATCTCTCGCGATAAGTATTTATTGATAATTTTCAAGAAACCTATTTTCCATATCTGCACAAAGATATTGCAAACGTTTATCTTTTGTGGTATAATTTTATCGTAAAATTTCGGAGGGACATTTATGATAGATCTGCTCGCACTTGAAAAATCGCTCATATCGCCGCACGTCAAAGAGGGCGGCACCGCCGTCGATTTCACGATGGGAAACGGCCACGACACGCTGTGGCTTTCCCGCGCCGTAGGACAGGGCGGCCACGTTTACGCCTTTGATATTCAGGAACAGGCGCTGGAAAGCACGGCGTCGCTTCTCGAAGCCGAAAACGTGAGCAACTGCTCGCTCATACTCGACTCGCACTCAAATGTGAAAAAGCACGTCGCAGGGCCGATATGCGCCGGACTTTTCAATCTCGGATTTCTTCCCGGCGGCGACAAAAGCATAACGACGCTCGCCGATACGTCGCTTAAAGCAATACACGACGGCATTGACCTGCTCGACAAGGACGGAGGGCTTCTCGTCGCCGTATATCCCGGACACGCCGAGGGCGCGCGAGAGGGCGAGCTCATCGAGCAAATGCTGTCGGAATACGACCGCAGGCAGATATGCTGCTCGAAATTCAAGATAATAAATTCGCCGTCGTCGCCGTTCTTTTTCCTTATCGAAAGAAAATAACGCGTGAGTCGCATCACGCGTTATTTGCATATTGTTATGTGATTTTTCTTTAGGCGCGAAAGAAAAAGAGAACCTTTCGGCGGCGCGTGCATTGTTCGCGCGGCAGCGCGAGGCTCTATGTACTTTTCTTGCTGCTTCGCTGTTTTTCACGCGTCAGCGTGAAAATGCTTTTCTCTATGTACTTTTCTTGCTTCTGCAAGAAAAGATACCCAAAGAAGCAGACCGCTCCAAAGCCGCGGGGCATATAAGCCGCAGATAAAGCCGAAAGCACACATTATTTGCCCTCGCCTGAAACGGGAACCCCCAACGCTCTCAAGTTCGCGTCGGGGAACCCCTACACGTCGTCGCACCGCTCCTTTGGTTTCTAAATTTTGCTCCGCAAAATTTACCGGCGAAAACTGGCAAAGATCCGTCGAGTTCAAACCGGAAGTGAAACGCGTGC